>NZ_JAJNRD010000033.1:0-22805 GCF_022228055.1 Halorhodospira sp. 9621 | reverse complement strand
CCCCGCCACGCCACCGGCTAGAAGTTGTAGCTCGCCCCCAGGGTGTAGTTGCGGCCGAGGATCGGCGCCGAGCTCTTGAAGAAGCTCTCGTGGCGTCGGCCGTCCTCGTCGAGGAGGTTCCGGCCGCGGAAGAACACGCGCAGCTCCTCGACATCCTGCGGTTCCCAGCCGATATCGAAGCCGACCAGGTTGTAGCTGCCGGTCTCGGTCTCCGCCGGGCCGGTATCCGTCTGCCGGAAAACGTGTCGCCAGTCCACGGCGAAGTCCAGAGTCCGCCAGGCGGTGTCCACGCCGATCCCCAGCCGCGGCGCCGTCATCCGCGGCAGGCTCCCGCCGTCGCGGAAACGCCCGCGCAGGTAGTCGCCGCTGGCCCGGGCGGTCACCGGCCAGTCGGCCACGGTGAGATCGTGCTCCGCCTCGAACTCCAGGCCGTAGAGGTGGACGTCGGCGGCGGTGTTGTAGACCAGCTGATCGCCGCCGTCCTCTTGCACAACTTCATCGTCATCCGCCCCAACGCGCAGGGGCTCGCCGTTGTCGTCGAAGCTCTGGAAGTAGATGTAGTCATCCACCCGGTTGTAGAAGACCGCGGCGTCGTAGCGGACCGCCCCCTGGTGGCGCTCCAGGGCGATGTCCAGGTTGAGGTACTGCTCCTCGCCGAGATCCGGATCCCCCACCTCCCAGGTGCCGGCGGCGCCGTGGCGGCCGAAGGCGTAGAGCTGCTCGGCCGAGGGGGCGCGCTCGGCGTAGGTCACCGAGGTGCGCAGGCGGTGGGCGTCGTCGAGCTCGAAGCGGGCACCGGCGGAGGCGCTGCCGGTAGTGAAGGTGCGGCTGCCGAGTTCCTCCTGGAAGTTGCGCTCGGGCACGTCGACCCCGTTGATACTGCCGTCTTCGGCGACCTTCTTGATTTGCTGGTCCGCCACATCCGCCGGCCGTGAGCGCTCGTGGTTGAGCCGGGCACCGAACTCCACGGCGCCGAAGCCGGTGGGCAGCTCCTCGACCACGAAGACCCCGGTGGAGGTGGTCTCGTTGGGCCGGATGAGGTCGTCCCGGCCCTCGCGGGGATCCGCGCCGACGTAGTCCACATCGTGGAAATCGATGCCTACGGTCCCGCGCAGCCCGCCGAGGGCGTCCAGGGGATCGTGGGTCAGCTCCAGCCGGGCGTCGAGCTCGTCCTGCTCGAAGGTCGCCTCCAGCTCTCGCTTGTCCAGCCGTCCGGTGCTCGTGTCGTACTCGTACTCGATCTCATCCTGGACGAACTCGGTGTAGGAGAGATTGAAACGGGCGGCCGAGAAGCCGTCGAACGGGTCGTAGAACTCACTGCGCAGATCGAAGCGGTCGTGCTCGGCGTAGATCCGCTCGTACTCGTCGGAGAGGTCGATATCGCCTGTGTTATGCACCGGGAAGAAGGCCTCCGGCACGCCGTACTCGATCTCCCAGCGGTCGTAGCCGACGCCGATGTAGCCCCAGTCCTCCGACCACATCCCGGTCAGCGACCAGCTGTCGTCCTTGACGTCGCTGTTGACCAGCGTATCGCGGATCAGGTGATCGCCGTCGCGTCCCTCCTCAAGCTGGAAGCCGGCGATGTCGGCGTCGTCGCTGCGACTGAGGCTGTAGTCGGTGCGCAGGGCGAACCCCTCGGTCAGGGGCACCTCGACACCGGCGTAGCCCTGGCGCTTGTTGGCATTGTCGGTGTAGGCGCCGTAAAGGCGGCCGGAGACCTGGTCCCCGATAAACGGGTCAAAGCGGCTGGTGACCATGTTCACGGCCCCGCCGGCGGCCCCGGAGCCGTACATCAGTGTCGCCGGCCCGCGGATGAACTCCACCGACTGCGCCCGCCGCGAGTCCCCCCCGACGGCGTGATCGACGCCCTCGTCCGAGACATCGCTGATGCGCATGCCGTCCTGCAGCTCCTCGACCCGGGACCCCTGCAGGCCACGGATCGTGGGCCGGCCCACGCCGGGCCCGAAGTCCGCGTTGCTGATCCCCGGCAGGCCGTCGAGGACCTCGCCGATGGTCCCGCCACCGCGACGGCGCTCCAGCGCCTCACCCTCCACCACCGAGATCGGGCGCACGAGTTCGCTCTCCGTGCGGCTGCCCAGGGGATCGCCGGTCACGGTCACCTGGGGCAGGACCTCGGCCCCCGAGTCCCCAAGCACCGCCGCCGGTGCCGCCAGCCCCGCCAGACCGGCCGCCGGCAGTGCGCCGCGCCACGATACCGCGAGGGTCCGGAACCGGAGTATCATGCTACCTCCTTCATGCAAATGCGAATGCGTCCTGTTTATTTTATCCGCTCAACCGTATCCCGCCAGGGGCTGCGGCAGCCGCGCCCCCTACGGCCGGAAGCGCTCGTCCGCCCGACCCTCGGCGAAGCGGGCCCGGGCCTCGTCCAGCCAGCCGCGGCGCACCGGGCCCTGTGGACCCAACTCCGGCGTACACGGCTTGATGTCGAGTAGCGGCGTGCCGTCGAGCATGTCCGGCCCCCGGATCTCGAGGGTGTTGCCGCGCACCGCCTCCAGTCGCACGGTGGACAGGCCGATGGGGTTCGGCCGCCGGGGCGCCCGGGTGGCGAAGACACCGTGGGGGCGATCATCGAGAAAGGGGACCACCTCGAGCTCGTAGCCCTCGCTGCGGTCGAAGAGAAAGATCAGGGTGATGTGCGAGAACCCGTCCAGATCCTTGAGCCCGGCCGCGTAGGCGGGATCGACCTCCACCCGGCCGGTGAAGTCGCCGGCACCGCTCGGCTGGACCGGCATACCGCGACGTTCGGTGTGCGGGGTGCGGATCACCCCGATCGGCTGCATCTCGATCATGCGCTCCTCCTCTGCAGGCAGGTCACGCCCCTGCGGGGCGCAAACGCGCACAGTCTGCGTCATTGCGCGGGCGCATGCAGCCTTGTTGCATCAGCACACGGCGCACGGGGGAAGTGCAGGCGCACATCGAGGGCAAGGATCCCGCCCGGACCCAATACCTGGCGCGGCGAGGGATACGTGCCCCCGCCGCCCAGGTGCCAACGAGCCCCGGGCGGCGGGTGCGACGGGTCAGTCCATACGCGCCCGGACGCGATCGAACTCGCGCTCGATCTCCTCGCCGGGACGGCCACCAATGCGGCTGAAGACCAGGATCGCCAGTGTCCCGAGGATGAAGCCGGGCAGGATCTCGTACATATCGAACAGGCCACCCTCGAGCAGATCCCAGACGACCACCGTCACCGCACCGACGACGATCCCCGCCAGCGCACCGTTGCGGGTGGTACCCCGCCAGAACACCGAGAGGATGATCACCGGGCCGAAGGCGGCACCGAATCCAGCCCAGGCGTAGGCGACCAGGTCGAGGACCGCGGCGTCCGGATCGAACGCCAACAGCGTTGCGAAGAGTCCGATGACGAGCACCGTGGCACGGCCGACCCAGACCAGCTCGCGATCGCCGGCGCGCGGGCGCAGGAAGCGCTTGTAGAAGTCCTCGGACAGGGCCGAGGAGGAGACCAGCAGCTGCGAGTCGATGGTGCTCATGATCGCCGCCAGCACCGCCGCCAGCAGGCAGCCGGCCACCCACGGGTTGAACAGCGCCTGGATCAGGGCCAGGAAGACCGTCTCGGGGTTGTCCAGGGTGCCGGTCCCCTCGAAGAAGGCGATACCGGCAAAGCCGGTGAAGATCGCCCCGAACAGGGCAAAGACCATCCAGCTGATGCCGATGAACCGGGCCGCCGGGATGTCCTTCGGGCTGCGGATGGCCATGAATCGGGTCAGCACGTGGGGCTGCCCGAAGTAGCCCAGCCCCCAAGCCATCAGCGAGATGATGCTGAACAACGTCACGTCGTGGAAGGCATCCAGCGCCCCGGGCTCGAAGTCCGCCACCGCCCCGGCGGTCTCCGACCAGCCGCCGAGATTCATCACCGTGATCACCGGCACCAGGATCAGCGCGACGAACATCAGGATGCCCTGGATGAAGTCGGTCCAACTAACCGCCAGGAAGCCGCCAAGCAGGGTGTAGACCAGGATCACCGAGGCGCCGACCGCCAGGGCCAGCGTGTAGTCCACGCCAAAGGTGTCCTCGAACAGCGTGCCCGCCGCCACCAGCCCGGCCGAGGTGTAGAAGGTGAAAAAGAGCAGGATCACCAGGGCGGAGACCACGCGCAGGGCGGAGGTCCGGTCCCGGAAACGGTTCTCGAAGTAGGCGGGGATGGTGATGGAGTCCCGCGCCACCTCGGTGTAGCGGCGCAGCCGCTCGGCGATGAACTGCCAGTTGAGGTAGGCGCCGATGGCCAGGCCCACCGCGATCCAGATCTGATTCATCCCCGAGGCGTAGACCGCCCCGGGCAAGCCGAGCAGCAGCCAGCCGCTCATGTCCGAGGCGCCGGCGGACAGGGCCGCAGTCCCCGATCCGAGACGCCGCCCGCCGAGGATGTAGTCGGCCAGGCTCTTGGTGAAGCGGTAGGCGAAGAGCCCCACCAGGATCATGAGGATCAAGTAGACGACAAAGGTCGCCAGCAGCGGGATGTTCAGGTCGAGCTCCCCGTTCATTGGTCCTCCTCCCGCAGCTTGCGGCGCACCAGGCTCGCCAGCGCGAGCACCACCACCAGCAACATCGGCACCAGCAGCCAGAACCAGGTGGCTGCCGTGAGGTTCTCTTCCATAGCCCGCTCCTCCGCTTGTGCAACGCCCGCCGCCCGGCGGCCGCGGGTCAGGGTCAACGATTACCGGGTGCAGATTCCGTGCCGCTGCGCACCGCCCGGCATCCCCGGACGCAGGCGCGGCGATTGCACCATGCGTGACCGGGGATGAAATACCAGGCACTGCGATCGTGCAAGGCACTGCGCCGGCATACCGCCCTCGCCGACCCGGCCGACAGGCGCCACAATCAGGGAAAGCGCCGCCCGCTCGCAGGCCGAGCACTGCGCGCGGGGCGGGCTGGCACGCGCCCTGCACGCAGCAGGCGATGTCCGCCCTGATTCGATCCGCCCGAGGAGGTGCCATGAGCGCGTTCGTCCATCCGGACCCCGAGCAGCTGCTGCCCGTCGAGCGCCAACCCCTGGCCGCGGCCTATCGCATCGACGAGCCCACCCGCAGCCAGGCCCTAATCCGGGAGGCCGAGTGCGACCCGCAGACCCGGGCGCGTATCCAGGAGCGGGCCCGCACCCTGGTCCACGGCATGATCCGTGCCCAGCGCCGCCAGTCCTCGCTGACCGCGCTGCTCCACGAGTACGACCTCTCCAGCGAGGAAGGGGTCGCGCTCATGTGCCTGGCCGAAGCGTTACTGCGCATCCCCGACGCCCCCACGGCCGATCGGCTGATCCACGACAAGCTCGGCGCCGGAGGCTGGTCATCGCACCTGGGCCGCGACCGCCGCCTGCTGGTCAACGCCGCCACCCTGGGCCTGGCGCTGACCGGGCGGATCCTCGATGCCGGCGAAGCCGAACGCTGGTTCGGGGCTCAACTGCGCGGTGCCATGGCGCGCCGGGGGGCGCCACTGATCCGCCGCGCGGTGCGCCGCTCCATGGGCCTGCTCGGCGAGACCTTTGTCCTCGGCCGCGACATCCCCGAGGCGCAGCGGCGTGCCCGCAAGCTCGAAGCCAAGGGGTACCGCTACTCCTACGACATGCTCGGCGAAGCGGCGCGGACCGATGCCGACGCCGAGCGCTTCTTCCAGGCTTACTGCGCAGGGATCGAACACTTTGGCCGCAGCGCCGACCCCAACGCATCGATGGACGCCCGCGCCGAGGTCTCGGTGAAGCTCTCGGCCCTCGACCCGCGCTTCGAGCCCGGCCAGGAGGAACGCGTCCGGGAGACGGTCATCCCACGGCTGCAGGCGCTCTGCCGACGGGCCCGGGAGGCCGGCATCGCCCTGTGCGTGGACGCCGAGGAAGCGGCCCGGTTGGATCTGACCCTGGACGTGCTCGAGGCGGTGATGGCCGACCCCGAACTGGCCGACTGGCACGGCCTGGGGATCGCGGTGCAGGCCTACCAGAAGCGGGCGCCGGAGTGGATCGAGTGGCTCGCCGAACGGGCGCGGCACCACCAGCGACGGCTGCGGGTCCGCCTGGTCAAGGGCGCCTACTGGGACACCGAGGTCAAGGACACCCAGATCCAGGGCCTCGACGACTACCCCGTCTTCACGCGCAAGGCGGCCAGCGACGTCTGCTTCCTGGCCTGCGCCCGGCGCATGCTGCGCTACCCCGAACAGATCTACCCCCAGTTCGCCACCCACAACGCCCACACGGTGGCCGCCGTGCTGGAACTGGCCGAAGAGCAACCCTTCGAGTTCCAGCGCCTGCACGGCATGGCCGACGAGCTTTACGATCAACTCGTCGACGCCCGCCCCGGCCGCGGTGTCCCGGTGCGTATTTACGCGCCGGTGGGCCAGCACGAGGCCCTGCTCCCCTACCTGGTCCGTCGGCTGCTCGAGAACGGCGCCAACTCCTCCTTCGTCAACCGGATCCACGAGGGCGATGTGGAGACCCTGATCGCCGATCCGGTGGAGCACCTGCGCTCGCGCCCGACCCTGCGCCACCCCCACCTGCCGCTGCCGGCCGGGATCTTCGGCCCGGACCGAACCAACAGCCGCGGCATCGACTTCTCCAACCGCCAGGAGACCGCGACCCTGGCCGAGGCGATGACCGCCGCTGCCGAGTCCCGGCGTGAGGCGCGGCCGATCATCAACGGACGTGGCGCCCCCGAAGCCGACGGCACCTGGGCCGACGTCTGCAGCCCCACCGACACCGGGCAGCGGGTGGGCAGCGTGCTGTGGGCCGGCCCCGAACACCTGGAGCAGGCCCTGGCCGGCGCCGCCGCAGCGTGGCCGCGCTGGGCCGCCACACCGGTCGAAGAGCGCGCCCGCGCCCTGGAACGCCTGGCCGATCTCTACGAGGCGCACACCGCCGAACTCATGACCCTCTGCACCCTGGAGGGCGGCAAGACGCTGCGCGATGGCATCGCCGAGGTCCGCGAGGCGGTGGACTTCTGCCGTTACTACGCCGCCCAGGCGCGACGACTGATGGCTGAGCCGACGCCGCTGCCCGGCCCAACCGGCGAGACCAACACGCTACAACTCCATGGCCGCGGCACGTATCTGTGCATCAGCCCCTGGAACCTGCCGCTGGCGATCTTCACCGGTCAGATCACCGCCGCCCTGGCCGCCGGCAACGCAGTGATCGCCAAGCCGGCGGAGCAGACGCCGCTGATCGCCCAACGGGCGGTGACGCTGATGCACCAGGCGGGCATCCCTGGCGACGTGCTCCACCTGCTACCCGGCGAGGGCGGGCGCATCGGGCCGCCGCTGGTCGCCGACCGGCGCATCGACGGCGTGGCCTTCACCGGCTCGGTGGCTACGGCGCAGCAGATCCACCGCACCCTGGCCGGGCGTGACGGCCCCATCGTTCCCCTGATCGCCGAGACCGGTGGCCTCAACGCCCTGATCGTGGACTCCAGCGCCCTGCCCGAGCAGGCGGTGGTGGACGTCCTGCGCTCGGCGTTCTTCAGTACCGGTCAGCGCTGCTCGGCGCTGCGCCTGCTTTGCCTCCAGGAGGACATCGCCGAACCTTTTCTAGAGATGCTGCGCGGTGCCATGGACGCCCTGCGGGTCGGCGACCCGCGCTGGCTGGCCACCGACATCGGCCCGGTCATCGATGCCTCGGCCCGGGCCCGGCTGGAGGCCCACCATGAGGCGATGGCCGCCGCCGGCCGGGTGGTCCATCGAACACCTCTGGGCGACGCCGGAGCCCGCGGCCATTTTGTCCCCCCGTCGCTCTACCGGCTGGACGCCATCGAGGACCTGCAGGAGGAGTTCTTTGGGCCGATGCTCCACTACACCACTTGGCGGGCGGGGGAACTCGAGTCGGTGGTGGAGCGGATCAACGCCGCCGGTTATGGGCTGACGTTCGGTGTGCACAGCCGCGTCGACAGTCATCGGGATGCGGCCACGCGGGCGATCCGCGCCGGCAACGCCTATGTGAACCGGGATATCGTCGGTGCGGTGGTCGGCTCGCAGCCCTTCGGCGGCGAGGGGCTGTCGGGCACCGGTTTCAAGGCGGGCGGTCCGAACTACCTACTGCGCTTCGTCAACGAGCGGGTGGTCACGGAGAACACGGCCGCGGCCGGGGGCAATGCCTCGCTCTTCGCCCTGGGCGAGGATGACGAGGCGTAAGCGGCGAGGAGCCGGCGGGCAGACGGTTCACCCACCTGCTTGAGCGTCGACACAGCCCGGAGCCGGTGGATGCTGCGGCCGTGGGAGGCGGGGGCGCGACAAAGGCGCATTGAGCGCACCGAGCAGCGCAGCCCCCTCGGGGCATGCGGGGCGAACCTTTGCCGGTTCGCACCGCATAGCGCGTAGCGTACGAGCGCCGCGCAGCGGCGCGAGCTTTACGCGCGGCCCCGAGGGGGGAGCAGCGCAGGGGACGCCGAAGGGGTGCGCTCGTCAGCGCCGTTGTCGCGCCCCCGCCTCCCACGGCCGCAGCGAGCCGTTCTCGGGTTTCGCCCGCCGCATCGCCCAAGCAGGTGGACCGCCTGCCCTCTCACCACCGCCTGCCGTTTACGCCTCGTCGTCCAGCCCCTCGAACAGCGGGGTCGAAAGATAGCGCTCGGCGCTAGAGGCGAGGATGACCACCAGACGCTGACCGGCCAGCTCCGGGCGCGCGGCCACCCGCACCGCCGCCGCCAATGCCGCGCCGCTGGAGATCCCGCAGGGAACCCCCTCCAATCGTGCCACACGACGACTCATGGCCAGCGCCTCAGCGTCCTCCACCTGCAGGGTCTCATCCACCAGCGCGGCATCCAGGGTCTCCGGCAGGAAGCCGGCACCAATGCCCTGCAGACCGTGAGGGCCGGGTGCCCCGCCGGAGAGCACCGGCGAGCCGGCCGGTTCCACAGCGTAGGCGCGGAACCCCGGCCGACGCTCCTTGAGCAGACCGGCGACCCCGGTCAGCGTACCGCCGGTCCCCACCCCGGCGATCAGCCCGTCCACAGCGCCACCGGTGTCCCGCCAGATCTCCTCGGCGGTACCACAGCGATGGGCGCGGGGATTGGCCGGATTGCTGAACTGAGCCGGCTGGAAGCTGTCGGGGATCTCCTCGAGCAGTGCATCGGCCCGGTCGATGGCGCCGCGCATGCCCGCCGCCGGGTCGGTCAGTTCGACCCGGGCGCCGTAGAAGGCGAAGAGCTTGCTGCGCTCGGTGGACATGTTCGCCGGCATGGTCAGGATCAGCCGATAACCCCGGGCCGCGGCGATGAAGGCCAGACCGATGCCGGTGTTCCCCGAGGTGGGCTCGACCAGCGTTGAATGCCCCGGCGTGATCCGCCCCTGCGCCTCCGCCGCCTCGATCATGGCCAGGGCGATGCGGTCCTTGACCGAGCTGAGCGGGTTGAACATCTCGAGCTTGGCCAGCAGCTCGGCGGCGAGCCCCGCCTCGGCGCCGAGCCGCGGCAGGCGCACCAGGGGCGTGCGGCCGATGGTGGCCACGAAGTCGTCGTAGATCCGCCCGCTTTCCGGCGCGGGCCCCTCCGTCTTTGTCATTCCACCTCCCCAAAAAAGGATTCGCAGGAGCGTTTCCATCCCGCAGCATAACCCACCGCCACGCTGCGCTGCGTCATTTGCAAAAGGATGCATAGCCCCTATTCTGGGGAAAAAGCCGCAGGCAGCCGCTCCTGCCAAGGCGGCACGACCACGGACAAGGAACGGCATCGAAGGGGGAGAACCTTATGAGCCAGAAGACGGCACTGGTAACCGGCGGGCTCGGCGGTCTCGGCGCGGCGGTGTGCGAGCGCCTGGGCCGCAGCGGACACACCGTGGTGACCACCTACACCTCGGACAACGGCCGAGTCGACAAGTGGCGGGAGCGGCTCCAGCAGCGCGGCGTGACGACGCCGGTGCACGCGGTCCAGTGCGACGTAGCCGACTGGGACTCCTGTGCCGCCATGGCCGAGGCGGTGCGTGAACGCGCCGGCCCGGTCGACATCCTGGTCAACAACGCCGGCATCACCAAGGACGGCAGCTTCAAGAAGATGACCCGGGAGAACTGGGACGCGGTGATGCGCACCAACCTGGACAGCGTCTTCAACGTCACCAAGCAGTTCGCCGACGACATGGCCGACCGCGGCTGGGGCCGCGTCATCAATGTTGCCTCGGTCAATGGCCGCAAGGGGCAGTTCGGGCAGTGCAACTACGCTGCGACCAAGGCCGGCATGCACGGCTTCACCATGTCCCTGGCCCGGGAGCTGGCACGCAAGGGCGTGACGGTGAACACCGTCTCGCCGGGCTATCTGGCCACCGACATGGTCATGTCCATGAAGGAGGAGGTACGTCAGCAGATCATCGAGACCATCCCGGTGCAGCGGCTCGGCGAGCCCGACGAGGTGGCCTCGCTGATCGAGTATCTCGCCTCGGAGGACGCCGGCTTCATCACCGGCGCCAACCTCGACATCAACGGCGGCCTGCACATGGAGTGATCGCCGGTGGCGGGGGCGGCCCCGCCGCCCCCGCCTTCACCGCCCTAGTTGGCGTCCTCCACCCGGATCCGTTCCCGGTTGTCCTCCACGGTCGCCGGGCCCACGCCGCTGACGCGAATGAGGTCGTCGGCATCCCGGAAGGGACCGTTGGCCTCGCGCTCCTCGACGATCTCGGCCGCCCGCACTTCGCCGACGCCGGTCAGCCCGGCGGCGAGTTCTTCGGCACCGGCTTCATTGATGTCCACGCCCCCGGCGGCCTGGACAGCCCCGGCGGTGAGCGTGAGTGCGGTGAGGGTCGCGGGGATGGACGCGCGGATAGCGCCGCTGAGTTGCTCAGGCATGTCGGATCCTCCTTGATGCTTGTGCCTGTAAGTCGCCACTCCCTGGCGACGGACGACACCGTCTTGCGACGGCGTCGGTATTAATGTAGCAGCCCACCCCGGCCGGGCCAATCGGGGACGGCGCCGGCGTTCACCCGGCGGCGGCAATCTCGGCGCCGATCCCGGCGGCGGCGGCGGCAGGATCGTCGGCGGCGGTGATCGGGCGGCCGACGACCAGGTAATCACATCCGGCGGCCACCGCCGCAGCCGGGGTGGCGATGCGCTGCTGATCCCCGACCGCCGCCCCGGCCGGACGCACGCCGGGGGTGACCCGAAGCAGGCCACCGCCGAAGCGCTCACCGATGGCTGCGGCCTCCTCCGGCGAGCAGACCACGCCATCGAGCCCGCTGGAACGGGCCAGCCCGGCCAGCCGCAGAACCGCCTCACGCGGCGGCCCGGCCAGGCCGATCTCCTCGAGGGTGGCGGCGTCGTGGCTGGTCAGCACGGTGACCGCCGTGAGCAGGGTCTGCCCGTCGGCAGCCGCCACCGCCTCGCCGGCGGCCTCGAGCATCCGCCGTCCGCCGAGGGCGTGGACGTTGACCATCCAGACGCCGAGTTCCGCCGCCGCGCGGCAGGCACCGGCCACGGTATTGGGGATATCGTGGTACTTGAGGTCGAGGAAGACCTCGAACCCCCGCCCCTGGAGTCGCTCCACCAGCTGCGGTCCGGCGCGGGTGAACAGCTCCTTACCCACCTTCAGCCGACACAGCCGCGGATCGAGCTGCGCGGCCAGGGCCTCGGCCGGGGCCGCCGCGGGGAAGTCCAACGCCACGATCAGTCGCGGCCCGGCAGGTACGTTCATCCGCCCTCCGTCTCGTTCTGCGGTCGAATGCTCGCCCAGCTCTGGCAGCCGGGGCACTGCCAGAACAGGGTCCGCCCCGAGAAACCGCAGCGCCGGCAGCGGTAGAGGGCGCGACCGGCCTCCAGCTTCTCGAAGAGATCGAGCAGGATCTGCATCTCGCGCGGGTCGATGGGCTCACCCACCGAGTGGGTCAGCGCCACCAGGCGGCGGATGCCGTCCAGCGAGGGCTGCCGGCGCAGCATCAGCGTCAGCTCGCGGATCGCCGCCTGCGTGCCGCGGCGCTCACGGATGACCTCGGCCAGGCGGACCATCAGGCGGCCGTCCGGCATGCGCGTGACCGTATCCCGCAGGAAGGTCTCCATCTGCCCCGGGCGCCCCAGCCCGCGGTAGGCGGCGGCCAGGCCGTCGAGGATCTCGGGCAGCAGCGCCGGATCCTGCGTACCCACCGCCTCATACGCCTTGACCGCGGCCTTGTAGCGTCCCAGCTCGCGCTCCAGGTCACCGAGGAGCATGTTCGCCCGGGCACAGTCCGGGTCGGCACTCAGCGCCCGGCGTAGCGCCTTGCGGGCGTGCTCGGTGTACCCCCGGCTCAGGGCGTGGGCGGCCTGCTCGCAGCGCAACTGGCCGATCCGGACCCGATAGTCGCCCTCGCCCACCCGCTCCAGGTGCTCGGCGGTCTCGATGGCGCGGTCCCATTCGCGCTCGTGCTCGTAGATGGTCAGCAGCCGGCGCAGGGCCTGATCGACGTGGGCGTCCTGCTCCACCACCTCCTGGAAGAGCTTCTCGGCCCGGTCGAAGACCCCTGCCTTCATGTAGTCCTCGCCCAGCGCGAGCAACGCGTAGGTGCGCTGGCGTCGGGTCAGCGACGGACGGGCAATGAGGTTCTGGTGGATGCGGATGGCCCGGTCGACCTCGCCCCGCCGACGGAAGACGCTGCCCAGCGCCAGGTGGGTCTCAGCGGTATCGCTGTCGACCTCGACCATGCGGGTGAACACCTCCAGCGCCTTGTCTCGCTCCTCGTTGAGCAGGTAGTTGAGGCCCTGGAAGTAAGCATCCGAGATCGGAGGGGAGTAGGAATCGTGGTGCTCGTCACCTCCGCCGCGCCGGCCGATCCACCATCCGGAAAGGGCGGCTACTGGCAGCAGTAGCCACAGCAGCTCGTGCATCGGGGTCAGTCACTGTCTCCCAGCGGCACGCGGCGCATGGCCTGCAGCTGCCGCTCGGCGTAGCCGAGCTGCCGCCGGAGCCGGGAGACTTCGCGGCGACGGCGCCAGACGGCGCCGATGCTGGTCAGGGCGCCGAGGGCGGCGCCGACGATGAGCGTGATCACCAGGGCCACGGACAGCGCCACCTGGAACTCCGCGAAGAAGACATCCACAGCGACCGGATCCGCATTCAGCACGGAGAAGGCAAGCCCGATAAGAATGATCAGAAGGATACCGATGATGGCGAATATGCGTCGCATGGGCCGGCTCTCACCCTCTATGGCTGGAAACGATTCACTGCGAGCGCAGCGGCGCCTGGTGGCGGCTGCTGTTTACGCGCTCCCGCAGCTCCTTACCCGGCTTGAAGTGTGGCACGTACTTGGCTGGCAGCGCCACGGGTTCTCCGGTCTTGGGGTTGCGGCCCATCCGCGCTGGGCGGTGGTGGAGGGAAAAGCTCCCGAAGCCGCGGATCTCGATCCGCTCGCCGTTGGCCAGGGTCTCGCTCATGTGCTCGAGCATCTTCTTGACCGCGTCTTCAACGTCCTTGTGAGCCAGATGCGGCTGCTTGGACGCAATGGCCTCAATGAGCTCGGACTTCGTCATGGGTCGGGGGTCTCTGCTTGCTGGCTCGGATCGGCGGGACCGGGGGGCGCACGGCCCCCCGGGGTCACCGGACTCAGTTGTCCTGGTTGCCCTTCATCTGCTCCTTGAGCAGATCGCCGAGCTGCGTGGTGCCGGCACTCGGCCCCGGGCGGGCGTGCTCCTGCACCGCCACCTGCTCCTCCTCGGCCTCCTGGGCACGCAGGGAGAGGTTGACCGTGCGGTTGCGACGATCGACGCCGACGAACTTGGCCTCGAGCTCCTGCCCCTCCTCAAGGACCGAGCGGGCGTCCTCGACGCGCTCCTTGGCCAGGTCCGAGGCGCGGATGTAGCCCTCGACACCGCCGCCGACGTCCAGGGTCGCGCCCTTGGCCTCGACGGAGAGGATCTTGGCCTTGACCGTGGCGCCCTTCTGGTGGTCGGCCAGCCACTGGCTCAGCGGATCCTGCTCCAGCTGCTTGATGCCCAGCGAGATGCGCTCACGCTCGGGGTCGATCGACAGGACGACGGTCTCGACCTCCTCGCCCTTGCGGTAGTTGCGCACCGCCTCCTCGCCGGCCTCGTCCCAGGACAGGTCGGAGAGGTGAACCAGGCCGTCGATGCCGCCCTCCAGGCCGACGAAGATGCCGAAATCGGTGATCGACTTGATCTGACCGACGACGCGATCGCCCTTGGCGTATTTGGCGGCGAACTCATCCCACGGGTTCGGCTGACACTGCTTCATACCCAGCGAGATGCGGCGGCGCTCCTCGTCGATGTCGAGGATCATCACCTCGACGTCGTCGCCGACCGCAACCAGCTTCGCCGGATTGACGTTCTTGTTGGTCCAGTCCATCTCGGAGACGTGGACCAGGCCCTCGACGCCCTCCTCGATCTCGACGAAGCAGCCGTACTCGGTGATGTTGGTGACCTTGCCCGGCACGCGCGCCCCCTCCGGGTAGCGCTGCGCGATGGCCTCCCACGGGTCAGCGCCGAGCTGCTTGAGGCCGAGCGAGACGCGGTTGCGCTCGCGGTCGAACTTGAGCACCTTGACCTCGATCTCCTGGCCGACCTCGACCACCTCCGAGGGGTTCTTGACCCGGCGCCAGGCCATGTCGGTGATGTGCAGCAGGCCGTCGATGCCGCCGAGGTCGACGAAGGCGCCGTAGTCGGTCAGGTTCTTGACGATGCCCTTGAGGGTCTCGCCCTCCTGGAGCTTCTCGAGCAGGGCCTCGCGCTCGGCGCTGTACTCCTCCTCGACCACCGCGCGGCGGGAGACCACCACGTTGTTGCGACGGGCATCGAGCTTGATGACCTTGAACTCGAGGTCCTTGCCTTCCAGATAGGTGGTGTCGCGCACGGGGCGGATGTCCACCAGGGAGCCGGGCAGGAAGGCGCGGATGTGGCCCAGATCGACGGTGAAACCGCCCTTGACCTTGCCGCTGATCTGACCGGACACGGTCTCGCTGTTCTCGTAGGCCTTCTCGAGGGCACGCCAGGCGTAGGCGCGCTTGGCCCGCTCGCGGGAGAGCCGCGTTTCGCCGAAGCCGTCCTCGACGGTGTCGAGGGCCACCTCGACCTCGTCGCCGACGTTCACCTCCAGGTTCCCGGCCTCGTCATAGAACTGCGAGACAGGGATCACCGCCTCGGACTTGAGGCCGGCGTTGACGATCACGTCCTCGTTGTCGATCCCCACGACCTTCGCCGTAACAATGGCGCCAGGCCGCATATCGGTGTTCGCAAGGCTCTCCTCAAAGAGTTCCGCAAAGCTTTCGGTCATCGCTCAGTCGATCCAGGACCGTGTCACGGTCAGTTGTTGGTGGTGGATTTCGGCGGCCACGGCCGCCGGCCCTTCCTTTAATACGATTTACGGCCGCCTGCCACCCCGCGGGGGGCGGCGGCGACGCGCTTGTGCCGATTATCCCAGCCGTCCCCGCACTTGCGCCAGTACCCGTTCGATCACCGTTTCGATGGCCAGGCCAGTGGTATCGAGGTATTCGGCGTCCGGGGCGGGCTTCAGTGGCGCCGTGGTACGGGAGGCGTCGCGTCGGTCTCGCTCGGCTATCTCTTCCGACAGGCTCGCAAGGCTAACATCGGCCCCCTGCTCCTTCAACTGGTTATAGCGCCGCCGCGCGCGCTCCTCGGCGCTGGCGGTGAGAAAGACCTTCACCGGCGCGTCGGGGAAGACCACGGTGCCCATATCGCGGCCGTCGGCCACCAGCCCCGGGGGGCGGCGGAAGTCGCGCTGACGCTGCAGGAGGGCGTCACGCACCGCCTGCAGAGCCGCCACCTGCGAGGCCAGGGCCCCGGTGGTCTCGGTGCGCAGCTCGGCCGAGACGTCGTCGCCGTCGAGGAGGATCCGCTCCGCCCCGTCGGCGACCCGAAACTCCGCCGGCAGCACGGCCGCCAGCTCGGCGGCCCGCGGCGCATCGTCGGCGGCCACACCCTGGCGCTGGCAGTAGAGCCCGGTCAGGCGGTAGAGCGCACCGCTGTCCAGGAAATGCCAGCCGAGGGCAAGCACCACGGCCTTGGCCACGGTGCCCTTTCCGGCCCCGCTGGGGCCGTCGATGGCAAGTACGGGAGGGGGATTGGTCTGGGTCATGAAGTTTCAGGTTTCGACGGTTAGGGTTCAGGGGGTATGGGCGGGCCCGGCGTCGACCTCCACCCCCATCCCCAGCCGGCGCAGCAGTTCCACAAAACCGGGGAAGGAGGTGCGCACGTTCTCGCAGGACTCGATCGCCACCGGGGCCTCGGCACGCAGGGCGGCGATGGCGAAGGCCATGGCGATGCGGTGGTCGGTATGACTGTGCACCTGCCCACCGTCGAGCACCGGCCGGCCGACGATGCGGGCCCCATCCTCGCGAGGCTCGACCGTCACCCCCAGCGCCTGCAGGCCCTCGGCCATCACCGCGATGCGGTCGGACTCCTTAACGCGCAGCTCGGCGGCGCCGGTGAGCAGCGTCTCGCCCTCGGCGCAGGCGGCCGCGATGAACAGCGCCGGGAACTCGTCGATGGCCAGTGGCACCAGCTCCTCGGGGATGGCGATGCCACGCAGCCCGGCGGAACGCACCCGCAGGTCCGCCACCGGCTCGCCACCGACCTCGTCGGTACCCAGCACCTCGATATCGGCGCCCATGCGCCGGAGGATCTCCACCACGCCGGTGCGGGTGGGGTTCCAGCCGACATGGCGCAGGGTCAGGTCCGAGCCCGGGGCAATGCTCGCCGCGACCAGCAGGAAGGCGGCCGAGGAGATGTCCGCCGGGACGTCGACGCGGGTCCCGTACAGACGCCGCCCGCCCTCCAGGCAGACCGTGGCCAGATCGCGGGAGACCGGGTAACCGAACCCCTGGAGCATGCGCTCGGTGTGATCGCGGGTGGGGGCCGGCTCAGTGACGCAGGTGTGGCCGGCAGCGCGCATGCCGGCGAGCAGCAGCGCCGATTTCACCTGGGCGCTGGCCACCGGCAGCGTGTAATCGATGCCGGTCAGCGGGCTGCCTCCGTGGATGCGCAGCGGAGCGGTGCCGGCCTCGCTGGTGGTGATCCGCGCGCCCATCTCCGCCAGGGGCTCGGTGACCCGGCGCATCGGGCGACGGTTGAGCGAGGCATCGCCGGTGAGCACGGTGTCGAACGGCAGCCCGGCCAGCAGTCCGGCGAGCAGGCGCATGGAGGTGCCGGAGTTGCCCACGTCCAGCTCGGAGGCCGGCGGACGCAGCCCTTCCCAGCCCACCCCGTGGACCGTCACCGCGCCGTGCTCCGGACCGTCGATGGCCACGCCGAGGCCGCGGAAGACCTCGATGGTGGCCAGGACGTCGGCCCCCTCGAGCAGACCGGTGACCTGCGTGGTGCCATCGGCCAGGGCGCCGAGCATCACCGCCCGGTGGGAGATCGACTTGTCCCCGGGGACCCGGGCCTCGCCGCGGATCGCCCCGCCCGGGGCGACCCGCCAGTTCTCGTTTTGCATCGCGCTCACGAGCGCCCCTCCAGCAAGCGCAGGAAGCCGGCGCGGGCCTCCTGGGCATTCTCGAACACACGCAGGACCCGATCGTCGTCACCGGCGGCCAGCGCGTCGGTCAGCCGCCCCAGATCCTCCTGGTAGCGGCGCAGTGCCGCGACCACATGCGCCCGGTTGGCGGTGCAGATATCCCGCCACATGGCCGGATCCGACGAGGCGATGCGGGTGAAGTCGCGGAAACCACCGGCGGCGTACTCAAAGATCTCCTGCCGGTCATCCCAGCCGGCCAGGGCATCCACCAGCGCATAGGCGAGCGCGTGCGGCAGATGGGAGGTGGCCGCCAGGACCTCATCGTGGTGATCGGCCTCCATGCGCACGACTTGGGCACCGGCCGCCCGCCACATGGCCGCGACGCGCTCGACCGCCTCCTCGGGGTTCTCCGCCGTGGGGGTCAGGATGACCCGACGGCGATCGTAGAGTTCGGCGAAGGCGGCCTCCACGCCGCTGTTCTCGGTGCCGGCGATCGGGTGGCCGGGCACCAGCCACGCCGGCGGCGTCCCGTAGACGGCACGGGCGTCCTCGATCACCGAGCCCTTGACGCTCCCGGCGTCGGTCACCACGGTACCGGGCTCCACCGCCCCCTCGAGGGCGGCCAGAACCCCGCGCATGGCACGCAGCGGCACGCAGATCACCACCAGACCGGCGCCTCGAACCGCCTCGGCCGGATCGTGGCAACCGCGGTCGATCACCCCCAACGACCGGGCACGCTCCAGGTTGGCGGCGCTGCGCCCGCAGCCGACCACCTCCTCCACCGCCGCATGGCGGCGCAGGGACAGGGCCAGCGATCCACCGATCAGGCCCACGCCGATGATCGCCAGGCGCCGGATCACGCCGTACCTCCGTGCAACTGCCGGGAGAGCGCGGCCAGGAAGGTGCGGTTCTCCACCGGCGTGCCCACGCTCACACGCAGGTGCCCGGGCAGGTCGTAGGCGTCCACCGGGCGGACGATAACCCCGCTGCGCAGCAGCCCCTCGTTGAGCTCCGCCGCCCGATCCCCTGCGTCGAAGGTCAGGAAGTTGCCGGCGGACGGCAGCGGGGCGAAGCCCAACTCCTCCAGGCCGCGGCGCAGTACCGCGCGCTGCTCGGTGTTGAGCGCCACCGAACGCTCCAGGTACTCGCAGTCGGCCAGCGACGCGACCGCCGCCGCCTGGGCCGGGCCCGAGCAGTTGAACGGCTGGCGCACGCGGTTCATCAGCTCGGCAACCGCCGGATGCGACAGGGCGTAGCCGGCCCGCAGGCCGCCGAGGCCGTGGACCTTCGAGAAGCTGCGGGTGACGATGAGATTCGGGTAATCGTCGAGCCAACGACTGGCATCGGGGTAGTCCGCCTCCTCCACCGCGTACTCGAAGTACGCCTCGTCGACCACCGCCAGGGTCGTCGCCGGCACGGCGTCGAGAAACCGGCGCAGCGCCTCGCCCCCGACCCAGGTGCCGGTCGGGTTATTGGGGTTGGCGACGAAGACCACCTGGACCGATTCGTCCGTGGCGGCGGCCATCGCCTCCAGGTCGTGGCCGCGGGGCTGCTCCGGGTGCCCGGCGGGTAACGCCGGTACCACCCGGGCCTCGGCCCCCGCCGCCTGGGTCACGATCGGGTAGACGGCGAAGGCGTGGGCCGAGAAGACTGCGCGGCGTCCAGGGCCGAGAAAGGTCTGCGCCACGAGGGCGAGGACATCGTTGGAGCCGTTGCCCAGCGTCACCCGCCCCGGATCCACCCCGTGGCGCTCGCCGATGGCGTGCCGGAGTTCGAAGCCGTTGCCGTCCGGGTAGCGGTGACCGGCCTGGACCGCGGCGGTGGCGGCCTCCGCCGCCCGCGGCGAGGGCCCCAGCGGGTTCTCGTTGGAGGCGAGCTTGATCACCTCCTCGACACCGTAGTCGCGGCGCAGCTCTTCGATGGGCTTGCCGGGTTCATACGGGGCAAGCCCGCGTACACCCGGATTGGCCAGATCGAGAAATGCGGATTCGGATGCAGCCATGGATCAGATCGCCCTTGGATAGGAGCCGAGAACACGGAAGAGGCTGGCACGCTGGCGCATCTCCTCCAGGGGGCCGCGCAGGTGCTCGTCCTCGGCGTGCCCGAGGATGTCGATGAAGAACACGTACTCCCACACCCCCTGCTGGCGCGCCGGACGCGACTCGATCCGGGTCATGTCGATGCCGTTGCGCGCCAGCGGCTCAAGGAGCTGGAAGAGCAGCCCGGAGCGGTTGGCGCTGGAGACCACCAGCGAGGTCTTGTCGTGACCACTCGGCGGCGGGGACTGGTAGCCGAGAACCAGAAAGCGGGTGGTGTTGCCGTGGTAGTCCTCGATGCGCTCCTGGAGCAGCGGCACGCCGTAGCGCTCCGCCGCCGCCTCGCTGGCGATGGCCGCGGCGTTGGGCTCCAGGGCCGCCAGCCGGGCCGCCTCGGCGGTGCTGGAGACCGGATGGCGCTCGGCCTGCGGCAAATGGGTCTCGAGCCAGGCGCGGCACTGCGAGAGCCCCTGCTGGTGCGAGTAGACCCGCTCGACCGAGGTCAGCCCACCGGCGTGGCTGGCCAGGGCGTGGTGGATGCGCAGCTCCACCTCGCCAACGATGGCCAGCTCCGAGTCCAGGAAGCGGTCCAGGGTGTGGCTAACCACCCCCTCGGAGGAGTTCTCCACGGGGACCACGCCGTAGTGCGCCGCCCCCGATTCCACCTCGCGGAATACGCCGCCGATGGTGGCCTGAGGCGACATGCCGGCATCGTGGCCGAAGTGCTTGCTGGCCGCCTCTTCGGTGAAGGTGCCCTGCGGGCCGAGGAAGGCGACGGTCAGCGGCTGCTGCAGCGCCCGGCACGCGGACATGACCTCGCGGAAGAGGACCGTGACCTGCTCACGGGTCAGCGGCCCCCGGTTGCGCTCGACGAGCCGCCGCAGGATCTCCGCCTCCCGCTCAGGCCGGTAGACCTTGAGCGCTTCACCGCGGCGGGCCTTGGCGCGGGCCACCTCCTCAGCCAGGCGAGCCCGCTCGCTGACCAGCTCGAGGATCTGGTCGTCGATCCCGTCGATCCGTTGCCGCAGCGCAACCAGGTCGTCATTGTCGACGGACATCGCTCCCCCTCAGCGGATCACGCGGACCTTCAGAACCCCCTCGATGCCGCGCAGTTCCTCGGCCACCGCTTCCGGCACCTCGCCCTCGACGTCCACCAAGGTGTAGGCCAGGCGTTCCTGCGCCTTGTTGAACATGTCGTCGATGTTCAGACCGTGCTGCGCCAGCAGACTGGAGATCTGACCGAGCATGTTCGGCACGTTGGCGTTGACCACGCACAGGCGGTCGCCCTTGCCGCTGCGCGGCATGCTCATGTCCGGGAAGTTGACCGCGTTGCGCACGTTGCCGGTCTCCAGGTAATCGCGCACCTGATCGGCCACCATGATGGCGCAGTTCTCCTGGGCCTCGTGGGTCGATGCCCCGAGGTGCGGCAGCGTCACCGCCCGCGGATGGTCCTTGACGGCATTGCTGGGGAAGTCGCTGACGTAGGCGTGCAGACGCTCCTCGTTGAGTGCCTCGAGCACGTCGCCCTCATCCACCACCTCGGCGCGCGAGAAGTTGAGCAGCGTAGCCCCCTGGCGGGCCTGGGCCAGGCGCGAGGCATTGATCAGCCCCCGGGTGGCGTCGATCAGCGGCACGTGGATGGTGATCATGTCCGAGCGCGCCATGACATCGCCCACACTGTGCGCCGCCTCGACCCCGGAGTCCAGGGCCCAGGCGGCATCCACGGTGATCTGCGGGTCGAAACCGACGACCTTCATGCCCAGGGCCCGGGCGGTATTGGCCACCTGGACGCCGATGGCGCCGAGGCCAACCACGCCCAGGGTGCGCCCGGGCAGCTCAAAGCCGACGAAGCGCTTCTTGTTGGCCTCCATGGCCTCATGCAGCTCGGCGTCGCTGCCCTGCAGGCCCCGGGCATACTCCCAGGCCGGACAGATGTTGCGCGCGGCCAGGAACAACCCGGCGATGACCAGCTCCTTAACCGCGTTGGCGTTGGCACCCGGGGCATTGAACACCGGCACGCCGCGCTCGGTCATGTCCCCGACCGGGATGTTGTTGACGCCCGCCCCGGCGCGGCCGATGGCCACCACGGAATCGGGAACCTCCTGGCCGTGCAGGTCGGCGGAACGGACCAGGATGGCGTCCGGGTGCGCGATGTCCGAGGAGGTCTCGAAACGCTCGCGGGGCAGCCGGTCCAGGCCCTTCACCGAGATGTTGTTCAGCGTGAGGATGCGGTACATGGGATTCACCCGTTTCGCCTCTCGAAGTCGGCCATGAACTCGATCAGCCGGTCGACACCGGCTTCGGGCATGGCGTTGTAGATCGAGGCCCGCATGCCACCCACCGAGCGGTGCCCCTTGAGGGTGGTCAGACCGGCCGCCTCGGCCTCCTCGAGGAAGGTCTTGTCGAGGCTGTCGTCGGCGAGCACGAAGGGTACGTTCATCCACGAGCGCGCCTGCGGGTCCACCGGGTTGCTGTAAAAGCCGGAACCGTCGATGGCGTCGTAGAGCTTCTGCGCCTTGCGGTGGTTGATCTCGGCCATCGCCTCGAGCCCGCCGAGCTCCTTGAGCCACTGGAAGACCAGCCCGGCAATGTAGAGCGGATAGGTGGCCGGCGTATTGAGCATGGAGTCGGCGTCGACCTGCTGCTTGTAGTCCCAGACCGTGGGGGTCTGCGGCATCGCCTGGCCGATCAGGTCCTCGCGGACGATGACCAGGGTCACGCCGGCCGGGCCGATGTTCTTCTGCGCCCCGGCGTAGATCAGGCCGTAGCGGCTGACGTCGATGGGCCGCGACAGCAGCGTCGAGGACATGTCGGCGACCAGCGGCTTGTCCCCGACGTCCGGCAGCCAGTGGAACTCCACGCCGCTGATCGTCTCGTTGGGGGTGAAGTGGACGTAGGCGGCGTCGTCGGAAAGCTGCCACTGCGACTGCGGCGGGATGTGCATCATGTCCGGCTCGCCGGAGGCGGCGACGTTAACGTCGCAGAACTTCTTCGCCTCGGCGATGGCCTTCTTGGACCACTGCCCGGTGTAGATGTAGTCGGCGCGCTGCCCGCCACGGAGCAGGTTCATCGGAATGGCCGAGAACTGGCCAGTAGCACCGCCCTGGAGAAAGAGCACCTTATAGTTGTCCGGGATCTGCAGCAGTTCCCGCAGGTCGGCCTCGGCCTTCTCGGCGATGGAGACGTACGCCTTGCCACGGTGGCTCATCTCCATGACCGACATGCCGGTGCCGTGCCAGTCGAGCATCTCGTCGGCGGCCTGGCGCATCACCGCCTCGGGGAGCATGGCCGGACCGGCGCTGAAGTTGAAGACTCTACTCATGCGGTGATCCTCGGTTGCGAAACACGAATTCCCGGGGCCCCGGGCGGCGCTGCCGCCCGGCGG
>NZ_JAJNRD010000032.1:0-24896 GCF_022228055.1 Halorhodospira sp. 9621 | reverse complement strand
CCCCGCCCCCCCGGGGGATATGGCCCGTTCCTTGCTAGACCTCCCGTGAAAACCCCGACCAGCGAGGTGTGCATGCCACTCCCGTCGCCCCGGAACCGCGCGCCCCGCAGCCGCGGCATGGCGGCCCTGGCACTGACCAGTCTCGCCAGCGCCCTGCTCTTCGCCTGCGCGGCCATCGCCGACACCACCCGCATCGCCGCTGCATCGAGTCTGCGTCACGCCATGGAAGACCTCGTGGCGAGCTTTCAGGAGCAACACCCGGAACATCAATTGGCCGTCTCCTACGGATCCTCCGGGTCGCTGCGTGCCCAAATCGCCCATGGGGCCCCTTTTGCCGCGTTCTTCGCGGCCGACATGGAGCGCCCGGAAGCACTCGTCGATTCCGGCCACGCCGCATCCGGGGTGCGCCACTACGCCAGTGGCCAACTGGTCCTCTGGACCCGCTCCAGGGCCGAACCCCCGGAGCTGGAAGAGCTAACGGAATCGGCATTCCGGCGCATCGCCATCGCCCACCCTGAACACGCCCCCTACGGCGCGCGCGCGCTGGAGGCACTGCAGGCCGAGGGCATTCACGAGGCGGTGGCGGATCGACTGGTGACCGGCAACAGCGTCGCCCGCGCCTTGCAACAGGCCCAGAGCGGTGCCGCGCAGGCTGCCCTGATCCCGCTCTCGCTGGCGACACACCCGAGCGTCGACGAGCAGGGGGTATACACACCGATCGATCCGGATCTGCACGCACCGCTCAGGCACGGATACATCATCACCCGGCACGGGTCCGGGGACGAGGCGATGGCGCGCTTCGCGGCTTTCATGGACAGCGACGGCGCCCGCACCATCCTCGAAGAGCACGGTTTCCGGCCGCCGGAATAACCCACCGCGCGGCGCTTAGGGACGGATCGACAAGCATGCTCTGGATCAGCAACGCCGACTGGGTCGCCCTGCAGTTGACCCTGAAACTGGCCTCCATCAGCACCGGCCTGCTCCTCCTGCTCTGTCTGCCCCTGGCCTGGTGGCTGGCGCGCAGCGACTCCCGCGCCCGCGTCGTCGTCGAGGCGCTGGTGGCGATGCCCCTGGTCCTGCCTCCGACGGTCATCGGCTTCTACCTGCTGATCTTCCTTGGTCCGGAAGGCTGGCTCGGCGGGTTGCTGGAGCAGCTTGGCATCGGCCACCTGGCCTTCACCTTCACCGGCATGGTGATCGGCTCGATGATCTACTCCCTGCCCTTCGCGGTACAGCCCATGCAAAACGCCTTCCAGGCCATGGGTGAGCGCCCCCTGGAGGTGGCCGCCACGTTGCGGGCCTCGCCACTGGATCGTTTCTTCACGGTGGTCATTCCCCTGGCCCGCAACGGTTTCCTGACCGCCGCGGTGCTCGCCTTCGCGCACACCCTAGGCGAGTTCGGCGTTCTGCTGATGATCGGCGGAAGCATTGCCGGGGAGACGGAGGTGGCCTCGATCGCCATCTACAACCACGTCGAGGCCATGGACTACGCCGCGGCCCACGGCCTGTCGCTGTTCCTGCTTTTGATGGCCTTTTCGCTGCTTCTCGCGGTCTACTTCCTTAACCGCCGCTTCAAGGTCGTGGGGGTCGCCTGATGGGCATCCAAGCCTCATTCCGGGTCGACCGCAGCGATTTCCGCCTCGAGGCCGATCTGGTTCTCCCCGGAACCGGCGTGACCACCCTGTTCGGCCGCTCGGGGTCAGGCAAGACCACCCTGCTACGCTGCCTGGCCGGGCTGGAGCGGGTACGGCGTGGCCGCCTGGTCGTCAACGGCAGCATCTGGCAAGACGAACATAGTTTCCTGCCGGTTCACCGCAGACCGCTCGGCTACGTGTTTCAGGAACCGAGCCTCTTCCCCCACCTGAACGTGCGCGGCAACCTGCTCTACGGGCGACGGCGGACACCCGCCGGCGGCCGCCGGGACGACCTCGACGAGATCACCGAGCTGCTCGGCCTCGCCGGGTTGCTCGAACGCCCCCCGGGTTCGCTATCCGGCGGTCAGCGCCAACGGGTCGCCATCGGACGCGCACTGCTGGCCGCCCCCAGGCTCCTGCTCATGGACGAACCCCTGGCCTCGCTGGACACCGCCACCAGGGCCGAGATCCTGCCCTACTTCGAGCGCCTGCACCGCCACCTGCGCATCCCGATTGTCTACGTCACTCATGCCCTCGACGAGGCCGCTCGCCTGGCCGACCACATGGTTTTACTCGAATCCGGCGAGGTCCGTGCCGAAGGCCCGCTCCAGACGCTGCTGACGCAGACCGATCTGCCGCTGGCCCAGAGCGAGCACGCATCGGCGGTCCTGGAGCTGCCCGTCGCCCGGCACCACCCCGCCGATCACCTGACCGAGCTTGACGCCGGTGATGCACCGCTGTACCTGCCGCGGCTGGACGCCGCCATTGGCGAGCCGGTCCGTGTGCGTGTCCACGCCAGGGACGTCAGCATTGCCCGCACGCCACCGACCGGGGTGAGTCTGCTCAACCGTCTCCCGGCGCGCATCACGGCGATCGCCGATGACCCCACCCCGAGCCACGCTCTGGTGCGCCTGGAGGTGGCGGGCCAGCCGCTGCTCGCCCGCATCACCCGGCGTTCCTCCGCCGAGCTGGGGCTGGCTCCGGGGGTGCCCATACACGCCATGGTCAAAGGGGTGGCCCTGCGCTGAACTTGCACCGCACCGGTCGACCACCATACTTGGCGCAGGATCTCAGCCCCACGCCACCCGCAGGAAGCCCGACCATGCCCGCCAGCCTTCGACGGCTGCTGCTTTGCTTGCACCGCTGGATCACCCTCGCCCTTGCGCCCCTGTTCCTGGTGATCATCGTCAGCGGCGGTCTGCTGGCGCTTGAACCCGTCGTCCGGGATCTGGCCTCGGGGCCCGAGGCGGAGGATCCGATCCCGGTGTCCGAGCTACAGGCGTTCCTTGCCGAGGTGGATCCGCAGCAGCGCATCCGCACCCTGAGGCTCGAGCGCGGCGGGACCGCCGTGCTCGAATTCAGTCGCGCGGGTGAGCGCTGGCATGAGGCCTTCGACCTCGAGCAGCGCAGTTCCCTCGGCGAGCGCGACTACGCCACCACCTTCTTCCAGACCGTGCGCCACCTGCACAAGGATCTTCTGCTCGATCTGGACTGGGTGGTCGAGCTGGCCAGCTACGCGCTGTTGGTGGTGCTGATCGTCGGACCGTGGCTGGCCTGGCCGCGACTGCGCCACACCCTGACCCAGTGGCACACGGGGGTTGGTTGGCTGACTCTGCCACTGCTGCTGCTCGTATCCGTCACCGCAGGCATGATGGCCCTGGAACTGGGTACGCCGCGACTGCCACCGATCGACCGGGACGCCGGCCGCCTGGCGATTGGTCCAGTCCTACAACAGCTCGAGGCCGCGGAGATCTCCCATATCCAGGCCATGGAACGCTTCGAGCGGGCGGCCTGGGCGGTGACCACCGACGGTGATGGCGGGCCGCAGCAGCTGATCGTCACTGCCGAGGGGATCACCCCGGCCGGCGCCTACCCGGGGTGGATCGCCGAGCTGCACCAGGGCACCTGGGCGGGCGCTTGGTCGGGACTGATCAATCTCCTGACGGCGCTGGTGCTGCTATTCCTGTTTGTCACGGGCATCTGGCTCTGGACTCGACGCCGGCTGGGCGGGCGCCGCCGGGGGGATGCGGGAGCCGACCTGCTCATCGCCCACGCCAGTCAGACCGGCACGGCAGCTCACCTGGCCCGGGAGACAGCGCGCGCACTGCGCCTCGGCGGCGCCCGGATCGAAGAGGCTTCGCTGTCGGCCTTGGACCCCAAGGCGCTTGAGGCCTATCGATACACGCTACTCATCGCCTCGACCTGCGGTGACGGTGACATGCCAGACCCAGGGCGGGCCTTCGTCGCCGCCCTGGACCGTGCGCAGCTGCCCCGCACGCGGTTCGCCCTGCTTGCCCTGGGGGACTCCAGCTACCGACACTTCTGCGCCGCCGGAGAAACCCTGCGTGCGGGACTGCGCCGCGCCGGAGCCGAAGAGGTACTGCCCATGGCCCGCGCCGATGGCGCACCCGAGGCCACCTGGCGAATCTGGCTCGGCGAAGTGGCCGAATTGCTTGGCGTGGAGGCCGGCGCGACCGGGCCAATCCCAAGCGATCAACCCGTCCATCTGACCCTGCGCGAACGCCGGCAGCTCAACGATCCCGAGGATCCGATCACCCAGGAGGTATGGGGGCTGACCCTGGAGAGCGATACCCCGCTGGCTTACCGGCCCGGAGATCTCCTGCTCGTGCGTCCTGGCGAGGGCGAGCCGGCCCGCCCCTACTCCATCGGCAGCACCCCCCTCGACGCCCCGCACCGCCTTGAGCTTACCGTCGCCGTGACCAGCCGCACCGACGCCGACGGGCACGTCCGCCCGGGCAAGGCATCCAGCCTCCTGGCGAGGCGCCTGCAGCTCGGCGACACGATCACCGCCTCACTGCGCACCCACCGCCACCTGCAGCCGCCGGATGACCCGCAGCAACCGATGATCCTGATTGCCGCCGGCTGCGGCATTGCGCCGTTCGTCGGCTTCATCGCCGAGCGCGCCGCCCGGGCCGATCGCGGTCCGATCTGGCTGATCTTCGGCAATCGGCGTCGGCAGGGCGATTTCTTTCACGCCGAGCGCCTGCTTCAATGGCGCGAACAGGGGGTGCTGACACGGCTCGATCTGGCGTTCTCCCGTGATCCCAATGACGGCGGCTACGTTCAGGACCGGGTCAGCGAGGCGGGAGCGACAATCGTCGACTGGATGCTTAACCGGGATGCCCGTATTTACGCCTGCGGACGGCGCAGCACCATCGGTACCGCAGTGCCGCTAGCGCTGACCGAAGCGCTGCGCCGGTACGCGGATCCGGACCGCCGGGAACCGGCCGAGTCCTTGGTACGGCGCTGGCAGACCGAAGGCCGACTGCGTCTCGACGTGATCGACTGACCCCATGGAACAGCGCCCCTTCACCAGCCGAACCGCGGAGACCGCCGCCGCACTGCGCGTCTGGCACACCCGCCTCGACGATCCCCCGGCGATCTTCGACGATCGGGCGGTCCTCCCCCTACTCAGCAGCGGGATCCGTCGACTGGTCCAGCCACCCCCCCCGCTGCTGGCCATGCAGTGGCGGGCGCTGGAAAGCGCCCACCCGGAACTCGCCGCCCTGCGCGGCCAGACGGTCACGCGGGCGCGCTTCGCCGAGGACGCCCTGGACGCCGCCCTGGAGAAAGGTCACCGGCAGATCGTGCTACTCGGCGCCGGGCTGGACACCACCGCCCTCCGCCGCCCGGATATCCTCGCGCAGGCGCAACTGCTGGAAGTGGACCAGCCCGCCACGCAGTGGTGGAAGCGCTCGCTCCTGCCCGCCGAGGTGGCCAACCGGATGCGCTTCGCAGCGGTGGACTTTGCCCGCGATCGCCTGGCTGAGCGCCTCATGGATGCCGGAATCGATCCCGATACCCCCCTTTTCGCCAATTGGCTGGGCTGCACCTACTACCTGCCCCGGACGGCCATCGGCACCACGCTTCAGGGCCTGGCGGAGGTCGCCGCCCCGGGTAGCGAATTGATCGCCGACTACTGGCTGCCCTCGGAGAACGTGGCCTGGCGTCCGCGCATGCTCTTGCACGGCGTAGCGCTGGCACTGCACACGCAGCAGGAACCCCTGCGCGGCCTGCTGCCGGCGGAGACCATGCACCGGCTGGCCACAGACGCCGGCTGGCAGATCGCCGAAGAGCTGGATGCCCCGGCACTCCAGGCACGTTGGCTGGCCGGCCGGCGTGACTCGCTCTCGGTCCCGGCATTCGCCCGCTGCCTGCGCCTGGTGCGCAGCTGACCCCGGGGCGTTACCGCCGCTCGCGCAGCAACGGCTCGAGCTCCTCCACCGCCCGCTCCCAGTAGTCCACATCGGCCCGATACCAATCCCCCTCCGGCGTCCGGCAGCTGGCGTACTGGAACGGGGGCGGCACCTGGGCGATCCGAAAGCGCAGGTCGGCAAAAATGGCGCAGGCATCGCCCTCGTAATCGACCACCTTGCGCAGATACGGCAGCGCGGCGAAGCGTCGGAACTCGGCAAATTCCGGGCGCCACCAGGCCACCTCGGCGAATTCGCGCCAGCCACCGTCGCCGAAACGCGGCAGAGGCTCCCACTCCAGCGCATGCGGCGGCCGAAATGTCTGCCAGTGCCGAGCCAGCAGGCCGGCGTCCTCATCCACCGGTCGCTCCTGCGCCCGGAACCCGAGGTGAGCCGACCAGTAGGCGTCGTCGCCCTCGATGAACAACCGCCAGTTCAGCGGCGACAGCGGCTGTGCCATGGCGTGCACCCGGGCCCCGTGCATGCCCCGTTCCCGCGCCTCATCCCGGGCGTATTCGAGCGCGTGCACCTTGGCCACCGACTGAACCGCGATCACCCCACCGGCAGCGGCAAGCCCGACCGCCGCCCACAAACGCCCGCCGTAGCGCCAGGTCAGCAGCAGGCCGAGCAGCAGCGAGCCGGTGACCCAAGGATCCAGGATGAAAGTCACCGGGAAGGCAAAGGTCTCCCGCGAAAAGGGTGCCAGGAGCTGGGTCCCGTAGTTGGTGATCCAGTCGCCGAAGATATGGATGCCGATGCCCAGGGCGAAGATAACCGCACCATCGCGCCAGTCCCGCTGCTCGGGCCACAGACGCGCCGTCACCCAGCCCAGCACGATCGCCCAGAGGGGGAGCATCAGCAGCGAGTGGGTCTCGCCCCGGTGGAGGTTGTAGTAGACCAGCGAGTCGGCGATTACCAGCCCCAGGAACCAGTCCACATCCGGGAACAGACCCGCAACAGCGCCAAGCCAGGTGCGTTCGCGCAAGGAGAAACGCGGCGCAGCGCAGCATCGCGGCGCCACCAATCGGTTGAGCAGGGCGCCACTGGCCGCATGGGTGACGGGATCCATCCCGACAAGGTGCCAGCACGCCGATTTCAAACACAAATGGATGCTTTATCCTGTCGGTCCAATGCACCACCGGGGGGCATACCGCAAGGGCCTATGGGCACCGGACAACGCCTGGAAAGTCTCGACACCGTCCGTGGGGCGGCGGTGCTGGGCATCCTGGTCATCAACATCCAGCTCTTCGCCATGCCGGTGGCCGGGCTGCTGAGTCCGACCCTGCTTGGCGGCTTCGAGGGTTGGGATTACGCCGTCTGGGCTGTCGGCCACGTCTTCTTTGAAGGCAAGTTCATCGCCCTGTTCGCCGCCCTGTTCGGCGCCGGCACCGTTTTGCTCGCCGAGCGCCACCGCGCTGCCGGCATCAACCCGTGGATCGTCCACCGCCGGCGCATGCTCGCCCTGGCTGCCATCGGGCTGGCCCATGGGATCCTTCTGTGGATGGGCGATATCCTGCTCATCTACGCCGTCATGGGCCTGCTCGCTTTCCTGTTCATCGATCGCACACCCCGCGCGCTCATGGCCTGGGGCGTCACCCTCTATACCCTGCCCATACTCCTGACCATGGCCGCCGGCTGGGGGCTGACCCTGCTGCCCACCGCCGGGTTCATCAAGCTGGCCTCTGCTTCGCCGTCGGTCCACGAGGAGATCACCGCGGCCATCGAGGCCTACCAGGGCGGGTGGCTGACCCAGATGGAGCAGCGCCTGCCCGAAGCCTTCACCCGCTATCTGATCGGCACCCCAGCGCGCCTTGGCTGGCTGACCCTCGGCTGCATGCTGATCGGCATGGCGGCCTACAGGAGCGGGTTCCTGACCGGCGCCTGGAGCCAGCAGGCCTATGCACGCATCGCACGATACGGCCTGGGGATCGGTGTGCCGCTGAGCATCCTCGGGATCGCCTACCGCGAGTGGCGCGACTGGGAGCTGCTCAGCGGCTTCTTCTTCAGCACCCAGCTTAGCCAGTTGGCCGTACCCCTGATCGCCGCCGGTTGGGCCGCGCTGATCATCCTGGCCTGCCAGCGTGGCTGGCTTGGCTTCCTGCACGGGCCGATCACCGCCGTTGGGCGAACGGCCCTGAGCAGTTACCTGCTGCAGTCCCTGCTGTGTACCCTGATCTTCTACGGCCACGGACTGGGGCTCTACGGCGAGGTCGACCGCCCGGCTCAACTGCTGGTGGTTCTCGGCCTTTGGGGGATCCTGCTGATCGCAGCCCCCCTATGGCTGCGGATGTTCCGCATGGGACCGGCCGAGTGGCTCCTCCGCCAGGCTACGCGGATACCCGGACCCGTACCAATGCTGCCGCCCGTCCGCCGGCCGCGGCGCCCCGGGGCCGGCTGAGAACACCCGCATCCCGCAAACCGGAGGTGGACCATGAAGGTAACCATCGAAGTGGACCTGACCCCGCAGGAGGCCCAGGAGTTGATGGCCGGCTCGGCGGAGTCGGCCCTGGCCTTCCAGCAGCAGTTCCTCGAGGCGGTCTCCCAGGAGGTGGCCCGCCAGCTGACCCGGCAGTGGGAGCATTGGCCCCGGCCACCATGGGCCCAGACGCCGGAGAGCGGCAGGGAATAGCACCGGGGCCCCGGCGTCCGGGCGGAAAGCGCGCGACACAGCGTCCATACTGAAGGCCGTGGACTTGATCAGGGAGGGTCCCATGGCCACGCAGACCCCGAAACGCATCGACCTGGCGCTTCAGGGCGGCGGCGCCCACGGCGCGCTGACCTGGGGCGTGCTTGAGCGCATCCTCGAAGATGAGCGCCTAGAGATCGACAGCATCAGCGGGACCAGCGCCGGAGCCATGAACGCCGCGGTCGTCGCCGACGGGCTGCAGCGCGGCGGCCGTGAACAGGCCCGAGCGGGGCTACACCGATTCTGGTCGTCGGTGAGCGAGGCTGCCCGTTTCTCACCGATCCAGCGCAGCCCCTGGGACCGTCTCCTCGGCAACTACAGCCTAGACTACTCCCCAGGCTACCTGTTCTTTGAAAACCTCACCCAGCTCCTCCACCCGGCCCAGCTCAATCCCTTCGGGATCAACCCGCTGCGCGACCTGATCGCCACTCAGGTCGATTTCGACCAGGTCAACGCCTGCCGCAAGGTCAAGGTGTACGTCACCGCCACCCACGTGCGCACCGGCCGGGCCCACATCTTCCGCCAGCCGCACCTGTCGGCGGATGCGGTGATGGCCTCGGCCTGCCTGCCCTTCATGTTTAACGCCGTCACCATCGACGGCGAGGCGTACTGGGATGGCGGCTACAGCGGCAACCCCGCCCTCTACCCGCTGGTCGATGACCCGAGCTGCCAGGACCTGATCGTTGTGCAGATCAACCCCATGGCCCGCCAGCAGCTGCCCACTACCGCCCGGGAGGTGCTCAACCGGATCAACGAGATCACCTTTAACTCGGCGCTGATCAAGGAGCTGCGCTCGATTCATCTGCTTCACCAGTTGATCGAGGCCGAGGATCTCCAGCTCGAGCGCTACCGCGCCATGCGCCTGCACCTGATCCACGCCGAGCACGAGATCGAAGCGCTGAGTGCCTCAAGCAAGCTCAATGCCGAGTGGCCCTTCCTCACGCGCCTGCGTGATCAGGGCTACGGCTGGGCGGATGCCTGGCTGGACCAACACTTCGATGACCTGGGCGTGCGCTCGACCTTCGACCTGGACGAGCTCTTCGCCGACGCCTTTCGGCCGGTACACCCCGAGGAGGAACCCCGCACCGAGGGCACCCGCTGATGATCGAAATCGCGGCCATCCTGATCGCGCTGGTGCTGCTGATCTATCTCGCCTACCGCGGCATCACGCTGCTGATCCTGGCCCCTGCCCTGGCGGCCCTGGTCACCCTCGCCTCGGTGGAGACACCGCTGCTGGCCAGCTACACCCAGGTCTTCATGGGGGCAGCGGCCGATTTCATCATGAAGTACTTCCCGCTGTTCCTGCTCGGGGCGATCTTCGGCAAGCTCATGGAGGATACCGGCAGCGCCGAGGTGCTGGCGCGCGCCATCATCCGCGGGCTGGGCGAGACCCGGGCGGTCCTTGCGGTGGTGCTCTCCTGCGCGATCATGACCTACGGCGGCGTCTCGTTGTTCGTGGTGGCCTTCGCCGTCTACCCCATCGCCGCCTCGCTGTTTCGCCAGGCGCAGATCCCCAAGCGGCTGATCCCCGGCACCATCGCCTTGGGCGCCTTCACCTTCACCATGACCGCCCTGCCCGGTACGCCGGCCATCCAGAACGCCATCCCCATGCCGTACTTCGGCACCTCACCCTTCGCTGCCCCGGGTCTGGGCATCCTCACGGGCATCGTCATGCTGGTCCTCGGGCAGCTGTGGCTGAGCCACCGAGTGCGCCAGGCCCGAGCCGCCGGCGAGGGATACGGACAACACGACGACGCTGCCCCGCAGCTCGACCCCACGCTGCGCGAGCGGGCGGCCGGCGAGGGCTTCGACCTGAACGAGGTCCCGCCCTCGGCCACCCCGGCCCGCCAGCCGCCGCTGGCGCTCGCCATCCTGCCCATCGTGCTGGTCATCGGCCTGAACCTGCTCTTCACCAGCCTGGTCATCCCGGCCATGGAGACCGGCTACCTGGCCGAGCCCCGCTTCGGGGCGACCACCATCGACGCCCTGCGCGGCGTCTGGTCGATCACCGGCGCACTGGTGATCGCCATCCTGGTGCTCATCCTCACCAACCTCAGCCGGCTACGGGCACTGACCGCCACCCTCGATAGTGGCGCCAACGCCTCGCTGCTGCCCATCTTCAATACCGCCAGCCTGGTGGGCTTCGGCACGGTCATCGCCTCACTGGCCGCCTTCGAGACGATCAGCGGCTGGGTGACCGCCATCGGCGGCGACAACCCGCTGATCTCACTGGCCGTCGCCGTCAACGTCCTCGCCGGCATGACCGGCTCCGCCTCCGGCGGAATGAGCATCGCGCTGGCCACACTCGGTGACAGCTATCTGGCCATGGGCCAGGCGGCGGGGATCTCACCGGAGCTGATGCACCGCGTCACCGCAGTGGCCACCGGAGGGCTCGACGCCCTGCCCCACAACGGCGCGGTGATTACGCTGCTCTCCATCTGCGGACTGACCCACCGCCAGGCCTACCTAGACATCGCCGTAGTGGCGATGCTGGTTCCCCTGATCGCGCTGGTCTTCCTCATCACGGTGGGTTCGATTTTTGGCACCTTTTAGACGCCCTGTACGGCACCCCGGCAACGCCGGGCCAAGAGGCGATCAGCGCCGCGCCACCCGTGGTCCCTGATCGCCGCCGCCAGAACCAAGCCGATGCTCGCCGTCGGCCTTTTCCGCCTTGCGCTCCTGCAGGCGCTGGTACCAGAGGGTATCGCGGTGGCTGTCCACCTCGAGCTGCTGTCGCAGCTGCTCGACCAGTTGGCTGGTGTCTTCGGACAGGGTCCCGTAGCGCTCCTGCCACTGCTCCAGGGCCTCCCGAAAACGGCCGTAAGCCTCCAGCGGGTCACTGGGGCGCTCGGCCGTATGCTCATCCACCCGCTCGGCCTGGGCGCGTGCGCTCGCAGTCAGCGCCCCGCCACTCTGCCGATCGGCGTAATCGACCAACAGCGCCGCCTCGCGCCGACGCAGGGGACGCCCCTGCTCGACCACCCGTTCGCGGTAGATGCGACACGGCCGGCTGTGGAGACACGCCTCGCGCACCCCGAGCAGATCCTGGGCACGATCGGCCAGCTCGTCACGCTCTGCCTCCAACCGACGCAGCTCCTGCCCCCGACCCAGGGTCCACGCGGCAAAGATCAGACCACCGGCCAGCACGCCCAGGGCCAACACGCCCCAGGCGAGCAGGGGCACACCGGGTGGCGCCAGCCAGGCAGCCAGGGTCACGCCCAGCAACAACAGGGGGACCGCAATCAATGCCCAGCGAGCCTGGCGCTCCAGGGCCTGGTGCTCCGGCTCGCGGTCCGAGGCCAGACGGCGGAAGGTATCCAGCAGCGAGCGGTCGCGCACGCCGGCCAGAAAGCGGTTCATATCATGGAGTTCGGGCGGGGTTGCCCGCTCGATGAGCCCGTCGTGGAAGAGCTGCGGCGATTTGCGAGACACCCGGACCTCCACAGAATGGCCCGCGTCAGGGTGCGTGGACGGGCAATGGCGGGTTAGGGACAGACAAGCTGTCACCCCCACGGCCGGGCGGCGCGCTGCCGCCCGGCCGTGGGCTTCACGCGGATCGCCTACCCCGCGGAACGCGGCTCGCCGGCCGCCTCGTCCCGCTGGGCCTCGGCCTGCTCCGCGGCACGCTGCTCCTCCACGGCGCCCTCGTCCTCACGAACCTCGTCGGTGCGCCGATTGACCTCACGGACGTGATTTCGCTGCGCGTTCACCATGCATCCGAACATCGATGACCTCCCTTTGCTGGCTGCACGTCACAGGGCCTAGATGAGCACAACTGAATCGGCATTTCAAACCCGGCCGGGTCTCCGGATTATGGGTCTTCCTGTGGTGCGTGGCAGCGAGCGTGGCGGCCGGCCTAGGGCTCCAGGCCTGATGCCGCCGCGGCCGCAAGCACCTCGGCGAGAGCGCTCTGCGCGGGGGTCGGGCTGTCCAGTCCACCCAACTCGCGTGCGACGCTGACAAGATCCGCGGCCTCGTCGAGATCGGTCAGGGGGCGCAGGGTCAGCCAGCTCCCCTGCTCCGCCATGACCTCCCGGAACACGGCCAGCGTGCGGGGGTGGCTGTAGGGTACCGCCCGCCATCGCTGCCCGGGTAGTGTCCGGTTGCTCCCGAACAGCCAGAACCCGCCGTCGCGGGCCGGGCCGATCACGATACGGGCGTCCTCCGCCTCGAGCCACGATGCAGCGCGGGCGAGATCCTCCGGCGAGACCTGCGGCGCATCGGCCCCGAGCAGGATACCGCGGCCGTGCTTGCGGACCAGGGTGTCGTGGACCCGGCCCATGCGCTCACCGAGCTCCCCCTCGCCCTGCGCCAGGAGGGGCAGGCCGGTCCAGAAGCCTCCGGCGACGGCCACAGGCTCGGCGAGGGCCCAGTAGACCGGGCCCAAGGCCGCGCTCTGGGCCGCCTCGGCAGCCGCCCCGGCACAACGAAGATAGAGCCGCTCGGCCTCCAGGCGGCCCAGGCCGGCGGCCAGGCGCGTCTTGACCGCCGAGCAGCCGGGCGTCTTGACGAAGAGGGCGATCGCCGTCATCGGGTGTAGGGTCGCTCGCGCCAGGAGCGCCAGGCGATCCGCGCGGCCGAGGCGGCATGGCCGGCCGTGGTGCGGAGCCAGCCGCGCTGGCGGTAGCGGCGCGCGCTGGTGTGGACGACACAGCCGATGGGCCGGCACGGCAGCCCGGCCCGGCGGGCCCGGATGACCAGGTCGAGATCCTCACCGCGCTCGATGTCCTCGCGGAACCCACCCAGGGCCCTGAAGCGCTCATGCGGCAGCAGGAGCCCCTGATCCCCGTAGGGGAGCCCGAGGCCCCGGGAGCGGAGGTTGGCGCCCACGGCATTGAGATGGACCGGCCAGGGCCCATCCTCCCGGAACCGGAGCCAGCCGTAGCCCAGCGCATCGCCCCCGCCGATCAAGGCGCGCACCCGCTCCAGGGCCCCAGCCGCGGGATGGCTGTCCACGTGCATGAACCAGAGCCAGGCGCCGCGCGCCGCCCGGGCGCCGCGATTGCTCTGCACCGCCCGGCCGGCGCCGGACTCGACCACCCGGCCCGGAGCCCCGGGCGGGACCCCCCCAAGGTCCGTCACCGACAGGATCACCTCGGCCTCGAGCGCGGCTTCCGTCAGCCACGCGAGCTCCGCGATACGCGGCTCATCCCCGGGGCCGACCGGAACGACGATGGAGCAGTCGGTCCCCCCCGGCCCGCCAAGACGCGCTTCGGGCCGGCCGCCCCCTTCCTGGTCATCCCCCGCAGCCGTCTCTCGATCCATACCGCGAGCCTAGCATCGATCCGGCTCGGCCGTACGACCGCCCGCAGCGCTGCAAGCTGGACCGTTCAGCCCCTCGCCCAAAGGCGATCTGCCATGGTGCGCAGAGTCGATCCGGGCGATACTCGATCCATGGCATCCGATCCGTGGCGTACCGGACTCGCGCTTCTGGGGCTACTGCTCGGCCTAGCCATCCTCGGGGGCTGGACTTGGCAGGTCGGTGCGGCCGTGGGCTGGCAGCCCTCCGGACTTGCCGAGCAGTTGGCGGCACAGCCGCTGCAGAGCGCCTTGCTCCTCATGGCCATGATGACCGCCGTGGTCGTGCTCCCGTTGCCAACCATCCCCATAACCGTGGCCTCCGGGCTGCTCTTCGGCCCCCTGCTGGGCGCGGCTATCGCCGTAGCCGGCGCGCTGGCAGGCGCGGCCGTCGCCTTCGGGCTGGCCCGGTGGCTGGGGGAGGGGCTGCGCGCGACCCGGCTGGGCCGACCCATCCCCTACCCGCTTTGCAGGGACTGCGGAGACCGCGCGATGTTCCTGGCCGTCCTGGTCTCGCGCCTCATCCCGGTTGTCTCCTTCGCCTTGCTGAGCTACGCGGCAGGCCTGACCGCTATGCGCCTGGGCCCTTTCCTGCTGGCCACGGGCGTGGGCATGCTGCCGATGACCCTGGTCTACACCAGCCTGGGCGCCATCGTGCGCGTCGATCCGGCCTGGTTCATCGCGGGCACCGTGGCGGCCTTGGGCATCCTGCTCCTCCTGCCTCGATGGGTCGAGCGGCGTAACCCCTGGAATATCAAGCGGTACCTGTCCCGATAGAGCCGGGCCGTGCCGCCATCCCCCGCGCGAGCAAGGCTGAGCACGGTTCACCCCGAGGTACGGCTCCCATCCATAGGGTCGATTGCCGCCAGCGACCGTATCCTGGCGGGGAGGGGCCGGGGCCGTAGGCGACCCCGGCGCTTCGACTGGCCGGCAGCCTGGGAGGCGTCTCCGTCAGCCACTGCAGCTGGCACCCCCGAGAACGCAGAACTGAGCACAATGGGGATGGTTGAGCGGCACCTCGGTGAAGCTCCCCACCAGGCTGGAGCCGAGCTCGAAGGCCGGCTCGTAAGGCAGTAGCGTGCACGGCACCACCACCGGCTGCGATGCCCCCTTGCGCTTGATCACCATGCGGGAGCTCGCGCACATCATCTCGTCGGGACTACGCCCGACCTTCTCCCAGCAGCCCTCCGAGATCTCCGGGACATCCCGGCTGGCATCCATCTCCGGGAACAGCACCAGGCGCTCGGGGTCGTGGGCATCGAGCGTGATCCCATGGGCGTCGAACAGGGCCTGGTAGCCCTCGCGCAGGGTCGCTTCCGCCTCCCCGGAGGTCTGCCGGCCGGCCACATCCACCCGGAAGCCGCTCTCCGAGAGCCACCGCAGGCCGCGGACCATGGGCTCCCACGATCTCGGCCCGCGCTCGGCCTCGTGCAGATCCTGCCGATAGTGATCGACGGATACGCGCACCGTCAGCTGCTGCCCGTAGCGCTCCCGGATTGTCTGCAGGCGCTCATGGACCTTCATCATCGGCCTCATGGCGTTGGTCAGCACCAGCGCCTCGTAGCCGCGACCGAGCGTATCCTCCAGGATGGGGATCATGTCCGGATTCATGAACGGCTCCCCGCCGGTGAAGGCGATGGTCCGGGTGCCGAGGCCCTCGCGCGCGATCTCGTCCAGGTATCCGGCCACCTCACTGGCGCTGAGGTAGACCAGGGCATCATTGCGCGGGGAGGACTCGATGTAGCAGTTGCGGCAGGCGAGGTTGCACAGGGTCCCGGTGCAGAACCAGAGCGTCTCCAGGCGCTGCAGGCGGACCGAGGCGCGGGGCTGGCCATCGGCCGTGAACGCCGGGTCGCGGAACTTGCGGGGATCGATCAGGTATCGATCCGCCCCTGAGCCCTCCTCACCCTTGGCTTGCTGCGGCGGCGCCTCCTCCTCATGGCTCATGGCGAGCTCCTCCTCATCGTGGTCACGAAGCCCTGAAACGGGTGCTCCGCTGGCCGGGCCTCATCCGGGCTCGGTGATGTAGCGCGCCGCCCAGGCGGCGATGACGGTGGCGGCGTACCGGGCGTCCGCGGCTCGGGTCAGAAGATGGTCGGCATCATCAAGGGAGATATAGCTCTTCGGGTGCTTCGCGGTCTCGAAAATCCGCCGCGCGTGATCGACGGGCACCACCTCGTCGAGGGGGGCGTGCATGACCAGCAGCGGTCGGCGCAGATCCGCGATCCGGCTCGCCTGATCGTGCCCGACGGTCTCCTCGATGAACGATCGCCCGACCCGGAACGGGCGCCCCCCGAGCGTCACCTCGGCCTCACCGGCGGCCTCGATCTGGGCGCGCTTCTCCCCGAGGTGCTCGAGCACATGATCGGCCTCGAACGGCGCGGCGATCGAGCACACGGCCCGGCATTCCGGGATGTCGCCGGCCGCGGCGATCGCCGCCGCGCCCCCGAGGCTGTGGCCGACCAGGATCCTCACCGGCCGCCCGGCATCGCGCATGAATTGCGCCGCCGCGAGCACGTCGGCCACATCGGAGCGGAAACCGGCATGGCCGAACACCCCCTCACTGCCACCGAGCCCAGTAAAGTCGAAGCGCAGGGTCGCGATCCCCTGCTCGGCCAGCGCGCCCGCCAGCCACGAGGCCGCCTTGATGTCCTTGCCGCAGGTGAAGCAGTGGGCGAACAGGGCATGGGCCCGCGGCGCCCCCTCCGGCTCGTCGAGCCTTGCCGAGAGCGTGTGCCCCTGAGCGCCGGGGAAGTCCAGTCGTTGCGTGCGCATCCCGTCCCTACCTGTACCGTCCGTATTAAAACACCACTATAACGCCCTTGGTGCCCCACGACTCGGGCCGGACCTGCCCAGCTGTCGTTCTACCCAAACGCCCTCGCCGTTACATCACACGGGCGCCGGGGCGGTGTTTGACACGAACTGCCCGCGCGCCTATTTTCTACAATTAAATGGATTTTTTTGTGCGCATCTTTAGAGCCGAGGAGGCCTGCGATGACCGATCTCGAGACCGACGTAGCCATCATCGGGGCGGGTAGCGCCGGACTGCGCGCCTACCGGGCCGCCGCCGCCCATACCGATCGTGTGCTCCTGATCGAGGGCGGAGAGTACGGGACCACCTGCGCCAGCGTCGGATGCATGCCCAGCAAGCTGCTCATCGCCGCCGCCGACGCCGCCCACACGGCGCACCATGCCGACGGCTTCGGCGTCCACGCCGGCTCAGTCGAGATCAACGGCGCCGAGGTGATGGAACGGGTCCGGAACCTGCGGGATCGGTTCGTCAGCGGGGTCGTCGGCAACACCGAGAAGATCCCGGCCGAGCGGCGGATCCATGGCTACGCCCGGTTCGAGGACGCGCAGACCCTGCGGCTCGACGACGGGCGGCGGATCCGGGCCGGGCGCACCGTGATCGCCACCGGCTCCCGTCCCAACGTGCTGCCGATGTTCAAGGACCTCGGCGACCGGGCCGTGGTCAACGACGATCTCTTCGAGTGGCGCGACCTGCCCGAATCCGTGGTGGTCTTCGGTCCCGGGGTGATCGGCATGGAACTCGGCCAAGCCCTCCACCGGCTGGGTGTCCGCGTTCGAATCTTCGGGATCGGCGGCTTCCTCGGACCGCTGACCGATCCGCGCGTCAAGGATGCCGCCGAGGAGATCTTCGGCGACGAGCTGGCCCTGGATACCGATGCACAGGTTGAGTCCCTGCACCGCGAGGGCGATGAGGTCGTGGTCCGTTTCCGCGACAAGAGCGGAACCGAAGTGGAAGAACGCTTTGCGTACCTGCTCGCCGCCACCGGCCGCCGCCCCAATGTGGACGGCCTCAGCCTCGAGGCCACAGGGCTGAGGCTAGATGACAACGGCGTGCCGCTCTTCGACCCCTACACCATGCAGTGCGGCGATCAGCCGATCTTCATTGCCGGCGACGCCAACAACGAGCACCCGGTCATGCCCGACGCCTTCGACGAGGGCGAGATCGCCGGCAGCAACGCGGGCCGCTACCCGAGCGTCGAGCGCGGGCGCCGCCATCCGCCGATGAGCATCGTCTTCACCGAGCCCCAGATGGCCCTGGTTGGGGCGCGCTACGCGGACCTGCCCGACACCGATCACGCCGTCGGTGAGCTCGACTACGCTGCCCAGCCCCGCGCCATCGTCATGGGCGAGAACCACGGGGTCATGCGCCTCTACGGCCGACCCTCCGACGGCGCCTTCGCGGGCGCCGAGGTGCTGGGTCCACGTGCCGAGCACCTGGGCCATCTCCTGGCCTGGGCCGTCGATAGCGGCATGACCGTCGAGCGCATGCTCGACCTGCCTTACTACCATCCGGTCCTGGAGACAAGCATCCGCAACGCCCTCCAAGACCTGCAGCGAAAGATGAAGGCCTGAGCCGCGCAGCGGCCCCCGCGTCCATGACCCGCAAAAGCTGGAGCGATCGCCATGGCTGAGCTCGTCAATCAACGCCGCCTGCTGGAGCAACTCGCCGGGATCGGCAAGGCCCTGGGGCATGCCTACCGCCTGGAGCTCCTGGAGCTGCTGGCCCAGCGCGAGCGCAACGTGGATGAGCTCGCCCGCCTGACCGGCATCCCGCTGGCCAGCGTCTCCCAGCACCTCCAGCAGCTGCGGCGCATGGGGCTGATCTCGGCGCGCAAGGAGGGAACACGTGTCTACTACACGCTCGCCGATGAGCAGGTCACGGCCCTACTCGGCATGCTGCGCGAGGTAGCGGAGCGCAACCTCACTGAGGTGCAGCGGATGACCGAGCAGTACTTCCACGACAGCGACGCCCTCGACGCCATCGACTCGACCGAGCTGCTCGAGCGCCTGCGCGCCGGCATGGTCACCCTCATCGACGTCCGGCCGCCGGAGGAGTTCGCAGCGGGGCATCTGCCGGGCGCGATCAACATCCCGGCCGAGGAGCTTGAGGCACGCCTCGATGAGCTGCCCGCCGAGCAGGAGATCGTCGCCTATTGCCGCGGCCCCTACTGCGCCCTGTCCGTCGAGGCCGTCCGGCGGCTGCGGGCGCAGGGCCGGCAGGCGTACCGCTTGGAGCAGGGCTTCCCGGAGTGGAAGGCCGAGGGGCTGCCGGTGCAATAGCAGGCCACCCCCACATGCGCATCAAGAGGAGGAGTTATGCCCACGTACGACTACCGCTGCCCGAGCAACGGGGTCACGCTGGAGGTGCGCCACGGCATGGACGAGTGCGTGCGCACCTGGGGAGAGCTTTGCCGCCTCGCCGGCCATGACCCCGGCGAGACGCCCGAGGACGCGCCCGTGGAGCGCCTGATCTCAGGGGCCGGCTACATCAGCAGCGCGAGCCGCTCCGAGCCGGAGCCGGCCGGCGGCTGCTGCGGCGGGGTGTGCGGGCTCTAGCCGCTCCCGCCGGAGCGAGCGCCGCTAGCCCCGATGATGCGCTGCGGCCGGCCCGGGCCGCACGCGCACCCCGGGGGATCGGTACGCTACTCGGACCGGAGCTCGCGCAGGAGCGCCTCCAGCTCCCCCGCGTGCTCCCGGATCGCGTCCTCGTCGAGGCGCTCGGAGCCGAGGTGGATCGCCTCGACGTGCTCCGCCATCCGGTCCACGTCGCCCTGGATCCGCTCGACGGCGTTCTCCAGCGTATAGCTCATCTCGTGGATCTCGTGGAACGCCTCATCCGCGAGCGCATCCGCCGCCAAAAGCTCCTCGAGCCGCTCCTGGCGCTCGGCGAGCAACGTCAGCGCCTCTGCGAGACCCTCCGGCTCCTCGCCTTCGTAGTGCTGGTGATCATGGCCATTCGCCAGCGCACCCCCGGCAGCCAGCGCCAGGGAGAGCGTGAGGGCCAGGCCGATCATCATCCTGCTCATGGGTGCAAACCTCCTCTATTCAACCCGCGATCCGGACCGCCACCCGCCTGCTGCTCGCCGGGCAAGCGCCCCGCCGTCTCTGCGACACCACCGAAACTGCCCTTGTCAGGCGCGCTTGGCAACAGCCGACGGCCAGCTCATGGCCTCGCCGGCCGGGTTGACAGCGCACGCCCTCTACCACACTCTATTGATTCGTTGAATATCATTCAATTGGCCGGCACATACAGGGCTGCAGGCGGACGCCCTGGGAGCGGGCGAGGCCCGGGCAGCCCCCGCAGGTGCCGGTCGCACCACGAGGAGGATCAGACATGAGCGATCTAGCAAGGACCTGGCTCCAGGACACCTATCCGGTGCGCAGCCTGGAGCTGCCCAAGGGCGGCCGGGGGCCGAGCAACGCCGACGATATCGTCGCCGGCCTGCGCAGCCGCATCGACCGTGATGAGCGCGCCGCCTACATCGCCACCTTCGACCACTACGCCCACACCCAGAGCCTGCCCGACGGCGAGATCGCCGACGAGATCGAGGATGCGAAGAACGTCATCTTCTGCGTCGGCCGGCGCCTGCCCATGGCCCTGGCCCCGGCGCTGCGCCCCCGCTCCATCGGGGTCGTGGAGCTGCCGGACCGCTTCGTGGTCAGCTTCATGGAGTCGCCGATGCCGCTGGCCAACGAGCTCATGACCCAGTGGCTCCACGAGCTGGCGGAGGAGGCGGAGCCGGCCTCCTGACCGGCCGCCCGCCGCCCGTCCTCCGCCTGCGCCGCCTTCCATTCGCCTGCTGCCAGGGAGGAGCACGACCATGTGGTCCATCCTCTACGCGATCCAGAAGCGCCTGACCTGGGCCATCCCGGCCATGCTGGTCCTGGGCTTCCTCTACGGCGCCCTCCTGCCCTCGGATCCGCTGCGGTGGCTCGTCCTGCCCCTGACCTTCCTGATGGTCTACCCGATGATGGTCACGCTGCGGGTCTCGCACCTCACCGGCTGGGAGGATCTGCGCGCCCAGCTGCTCACCCAGGGCGTCAACTTCGCCGTCATCCCGTTCATCGCCTTCGGCCTGGGCCTGCTCTTCTTCGCGGACCAGCCCTACATGGCGCTGGGACTGCTGCTCGCGGGCCTGGTCCCCACCAGCGGCATGACCATCTCCTGGACCGGCTTCGCCGGCGGCAACCTCGCCGCAGCGGTCAAGATGACGGTCATCGGGCTCCTGCTCGGGGCCCTCGCGACGCCCTTCTATGTGGAGGCCCTGCTCGGCGCGCAGATCCACGTCGATCTCTGGGCCATCGCCCAGCAGGTGCTGGTGATCGTGGTGCTGCCGCTCATCCTCGGCGTGCTCACCCAGCGTGCACTGGTGCGCCGCTACGGCCAGGAGGACTTCCGCAACCGCTGGGCCTTCCGCTTCCCGGCCCTGTCCACGCTCGGCGTCCTCGGCATCGTCTTCATCGCCATGGCGCTCAACGCCGAGACCATCCTCGCGGCGCCGGAGCGGCTGCTCTACATCCTGGCCCCGGTGGCCCTGCTCTACGCCATCAACTTCCCGCTGAGCACCCTGCTCGGCAAGGCCCTCCTGCCGCGGGGCGACGCCATCGCGCTGGTCTACGGATCCGTGATGCGCAACCTCTCCATCGCTTTGGCGATCGCCATGAACGCGTTCGGCGCCGAGGGGGCGAATGCCGCCCTGGTCATCGCGATCGCCTTCGTCATCCAGGTCCAGGCGGCCGCCTGGTATGTGCGCCTGACGCGCAAGGTCTTCGGCCCACCCGAGGATGAGATCCGGCAGGCCCGCCAGACGGATACGGCCGAGTCCGGTAACCAGGCCGGCGAGACCGAGGCCAAGGACGAGGCGGGGTCAAAGGGTACCTCGGGCTAACGCTCGGGGGGCACGCCCTTGCAGATCGCCCGATTGGCGCCCCGGAACGCATGCCGGGGCGCCAATCGGAGCGAGCGGACCCGAGCTTGACGTACGAATGCGAATCGTTATCATAAACCATTCAATCCAACATTATATAGATAACCCCCATGAAACGCCTCGCCCTCGCCCTCGCTGGACTGGTCGGGATCCCTCTGACTGCCGCCGACGCCTCCGGGCCGACGGAGATACGCGTCGCGCTGCCCCCCGATCCCAATGCGGTGCCGGTATTCATCCTCGAGCAGCGACAGGACGAGTTCCTCCCCGACGCCGAACTCGAGCTGGTACCGAACCCCGCGGGCGATCCATCGGCCATGCGCGCCATGGTGCAGGACGGCCGCACCGATTTCGCCTTCTTCAACCTTGTGGGGGGCGTGCGATTCGTGGAGGGTGGACTCGATCAACTCGAGCTAGTCGCCCCCTGGGTCTGGCAGGGCATCTATCTGCTCACCCCTGAGGACGGCGCCGGAGCGAAAGCGACAGATGGCAACCAGGTATTAGTCGCGCCCGGGCTTTCGACCCCACCCCATGTGGTCACAGAGCGAGCCCTTACCGAACACGGCATCACGCCGGATTTCGCCAGTAGCGGCGCCGGCATGGCATTACTGGCCCAGGCTCGGAACCCCCGGCGCGCCCCTGAGGGCGTCGCCGCGCCGGAGCCGCTGATCAGCCTGATCCTCCACCAGCAGGCGGCCGACGACTGGGAGCAGCAATGGGCCATTGAGCTGGACCCGGCCCAGGCCCTTGAGCAACAGCTCGACGTGCGGATCCCGCTGGGGGCCATCTGGGCCGTGCGGGACCAAGTCGACGACGAGCAGCGACAAGCCCTGATGCAGGGGATCGAGACCGTCACCGACTGGCTGGCCGCCCCCGAGAACCACGAGCAAGCCGCCCGCATCGCCGCCGAGCGATTCGACACCTTCTTCGAAATGCCGATCCCCGAGGCGGCGCTACTGCGCATGCTCCGTAGCGAGCGGGTGGTGTGGAATCCGGAGGGTGATGAGGACACGCGTCAGGCCGTGGATGACTACCTGCGCGAGGTCTTCGACACGCAGCCACCGGCCGGCCTCTGACCGATACCGCGCCCCCTGCCGCGCACCGCCCCCCGCCCGCCCCATTCGGACTTCTCGCACGGAGGACTGATGAACCAGCGCCGCCTCTGGACCAGCTGGCCACCCTGGGCTGGACTCCTCGGCGTTGCAGCGCTGTGGCTGGTCACCGCTGAGCAAGTGCCGGACTCCATCCTGCCGGATCCGCAAACCGTCGCCGTTGAACTCGGAGGCTTCCTTCAATCCACCGAGCACTGGGCGAGCACCGCGGTGACGCTGCGCAACGTCGTGCTCAGCTTCCTGTTCTCAGTGCTCGGCGGCGTGACCATCGGACTGTGGGCGGCACGATGGCCAACCCTGCAGCGGGCGCTGCACCCGGTCATCGTCCTGATCGAGGCAGCCCCGCATATCGCCTGGTTGGTCCTTGCGGTCCTCTGGCTCGGCATCGGCGCCGGCCCTCCGGTGCTGGTGGGCGTAAGCATGGCGCTGCCTCTGATCTACATGGCCACCAGCCACGGCATTGCGCAAATCGACCGGGGCATCATGGACATGGCCCATGTGTACCAGCTCGACTGGTACACCCGCCTGACCCGCATCCTGCTCCCCCACCTGGCGCTGACCCTGGCCGGCGCGGCCTCCGGGGCGCTATCGGTCAGCTGGCGCGCAGTGATCATGGCCGAGGCATTCGCAAGCGATGCGGGGCTGGGGCAATCGCTCTGGGGGAGCTACCTCTACGGCGCCGTGACGACGGTCTATGCCCACGTCCTGTGGATCGTCATCCTCGGACTGGCGCTGGAGTACCTGCTGATTCATCCCGGCCGGCAACTCATCGAACGAAGGCTCCAACATGCGTAACCAGACCGACCTAGGGCCCACGGATCCAGCCCTGGCAACCCGGCACGGCGGTCCCGTCGTCGCCCTGGAAGGCACAAGCCGCATCTTCTCCGGCGGCGGGGGCCTATCGGCAGTCGACCTCGCCGTGACCCCCGGCGAGGTCGTCGGGGTCACCGGCGCCAGTGGCTGCGGCAAATCCACCCTGCTGCGCCTGATCGCCGGACGCGAAACACCCGACACCGGCACCATCCGGCGCCATTACGGTCGACTGGGCATGGTCTTCCAGGAACCCCATCTCCTCCCTTGGCTAACCGCACAGGGCAATATCGAGCTGGTGCTGCCCCGGACGGAGAAGCCTCGCGCACTGGAGGCGCTGCGCGGCGTCGGTCTGGAAGCGGCGGCCCGCCAATACCCAGCGCAGCTCTCCGGCGGCATGCGCCAGCGGGTGGGGATTGCCCGTGCGCTGGCTGCTCATCCGGACTTGCTGCTGATGGACGAGCCTTTTGCCAGCTTGGACTACATCAACCGAGCCGAACTGCTCGAGCTGGTTCGCGAGCGGGTGGTGGACTCGGGCGTAGCTGCGGTCTTCGTCAGCCACGACGTACGGGAAATCGTCCAGCTTTGCCACCGCATCCTGGTGATCGGAGACACGCCGGGGCAGATCCGGGCCGAGCTCGAGCACCCTGCTCAAAAAAGAGGGGCACACCTGCGCCCCGGCGCGCTGGCCAACCTGGAAGAGCGCGTGCTTACGGCCATACGGGGGCATCCGACACCAGCCTGCCAGCAGGAGCCCGAAACTCCGGATAACCCCCAATCAGCCTGACAGGCCCTCGCTCAGCGGAAGGAGGATAATTTTTGTGGTCATTGAGTAGGATGGGGTACTGTAGCCTTGATCAATAAAGTTTGGCGGGGTCGAGATCCAGGTGAAACGGTTGGGCGAGCAAGGCGCGCCGGAAGAAAAGCCGTCCGATGCGGAGACCAAGCTCAGTCTACTGCGCGAAGGTCTTGGGGCGGGCTTCTGGCGGCAGGAGTTCGAGTCAGGCCGTGTGACGGCAGACGAGCAACTGCTTACGCTGTATGGGCACCCGGGGACAGATCCATCCACTGGTCCCGTTCCGTGGACGGAGGCGCTCTGGCGTGAGCATGTTCACCCGGAGGATTGGGCACGGGTGGAGGCGTCTTTTCGCGAGGCCTTTGACCGCCACACCGCCTGGGATCTGACCTACCGCATCCGGCGTGCGGATGGGGCGATCCGGTATCTGCGCTCAACGGGCCGTGTGGAATGCGATGCCGAGGGCACACCCACCCACTTGCTCGGCGTTGAGCATGATGTCACCGCCGAAAAAGACGCGGAACGGACTCAGGAGGAGCTCTCGCAGCGCTTGCACCTGGCGACCTCGGCCGCCAACGTCGGCATCTGGGACTACGACCTGACCAGTGGA
>NZ_JAJNRD010000031.1:0-27034 GCF_022228055.1 Halorhodospira sp. 9621 | reverse complement strand
GGGGCCAACATCATCTCCTCGATTGGCTCCCACAGATACACGACCTTCCGACCGTTGAACGGCCGCAGGTAATGGATGCCCTCAATGAACTCCCGGTCCCGCAGAACCTCGTTGATGTAGCGCGCACAGTACGGGATGCGCTCGGACAACTGCTTCGCTGACAGATAAGTGTATTGCTCCATCGTTCCTCCTGTGCCTTTTGGCTTACCTGTGTTAACCAGGCTTAACCAATGTAACCCATGGTTGCGGTCTTGTCAAGAACACATGGCAGCTTTATCGGACATCCGTCCGCAATGCGTTACACTGCAACCAAACTTGGAGGGCCCGATGATTAGATACCGCCTCAAAGAGCGCATCGCGGACCGCGAGTTCGCCGAAGGACGCAGAATCAAGATGACGGAGATCGCTGAGGAGACTGGCGTCAATAGAACGACGCTCTCCAAGATCGCCAACCAGCGCGGCTACAACACGACCACAGACGTGATCGACCGACTTTGCAGCTTCTTCGGCTGCCGGGTAGAAGAGCTCATCGAGCACATTCCGGAAGACTCCGAAGGCGACTCAGGACGCCTCGGTAAAACGAACCACTGAGCCATAGGCCGGCATGGGGAGGTAAGACACAGGTATGGCCCAACTGCGGGTTGTGATCAGAGAAACCCCTGACCGATGAGTCGAGGCCCAACAAGGAGGCCAAGGTTGGGCCACAGGCGGGCCAAACATGGGCCAAGACAGCAACCACAAGAGCAGGAACGGTCAGGCTCCTTCCGAGCACGTATACAGCCGCTCTATAATCAGCAGGACAACGAGCTGCCTATTCAGTGAGTTACAGACAGGGGTTGACTCCACGCCGCACACGATTAGAATGCCCTGCACATCGACAGGCGCGTAGCTCAGCTGGTTAGAGCGCCACCTTGACATGGTGGAGGTCGGTGGTTCGAGTCCACTCGCGCCTACCAGATACGCTGCACTGCGCCCGGTCGCGACCCCTGACTGCAGGGATATCGCGCCGGGCGCAGTCATTCATGCACGTGGCCCCTCGTATCGGTCACCACTGTGGAGGCTCAGCCATGCCCGCCATCACCCTCCCCGACGGCTCCGTCAAGCAGTTCGATCACCCGGTCACCACCCGCGAGATCGCCGAGTCCATCGGCCGCAAGCTGGCCAAGGACGCCATCGTCGGCCGTGTCGACGGTGAACTGGTCGATCTCGACCGCCCCATCGAGCACGATGCGCGCGTGGAGATCGTCACCGCCAACGACCCGGACGGGCTCGACGTGATCCGCCACTCCACCGCCCACCTGATGGCCCAGGCGGTGAAGCAGATCCACCCCGAGATGCAGGTGACCATCGGGCCGACGGTGGACAACGGCTTCTACTACGACTTCGCCGGTGAGCACTCCCTCTCGGAAGACGAGCTGGAAGCGATCGAACAGCGCATGAGCGAGCTGGCCGAGGCCGACCAGCCCGTGGAGCGCGAGGTCTGGGACCGGGCGGCTGCCCGGCAGTTTTTCCTTGAGCAGGGCGAGACGTACAAGGCCCAGATCATCGACGACCTGCCCGAGAGCGAGACCATCACGGTTTATCGCCAGGGCGATTTCGCCGATCTGTGCCGCGGCCCCCATGTGCCGAGCACCGGCCGGCTGAAGGCGTTCAAGCTGACCAAGGTGGCCGGCGCCTACTGGCGCGGCGACCAGAACAACGAGATGCTCCAGCGCGTTTACGGCACCGCCTGGCCGGACCGCAAGCAGCTCAAGGCCTACCTGGACCGCCTGGCCGAGGCCGAGCGGCGCGACCACCGGCGGCTGGGCCGGACCCAGGATCTCTTCCACGTCCAGGAGGAGTCGCCGGGGATGGTGTTCTGGCACCCGCGCGGCTGGCGCCTCTACTTGGAGGTCCAAGAGTACATCCGCCAGCTGATGCGCGAGAACGGCTACCAGGAGATCCACACCCCGATGCTGGTGGACCGCAGCCTGTGGGAGCGCTCCGGCCACTGGGCGATGTTCGCCGACAACATGTTCGTCACCGAGTCCGAATCGCGGCACTACGCGGTCAAGCCGATGAACTGCCCGTGCCACGTCGAGGTCTTCAAGCAGGGCCTGAAGAGCTACCGGGACCTGCCGCTGCGCCTGGCGGAGTTCGGCTCCTGCCACCGCAACGAGCCCTCGGGCACGCTGCACGGGCTCATGCGGGTACGCGGCTTCGTCCAGGACGATGCCCACATCTTCTGCACCGAGAACCAGATCCAGGAGGAGGTCCGCACCTTCATCGATCTGGTCTACCAGGCTTACCGCGATTTCGGCTTCGACGATGTGCTCATCGCCCTTTCCACCCGCCCGGACGAGCGGGTCGGCGACGATGCGCTCTGGGACAAGGCCGAGTCGGCGCTGGCCACGGCGCTGGAAACGCACGGGCTCGACTATACCCTGCAGCCCGGCGAAGGGGCCTTCTACGGGCCGAAGATTGAGTTCTCGCTGCGCGACTGCCTGGAGCGCGTCTGGCAACTGGGCACCATCCAGGTGGACTTCTCCATGCCGGGCCGGCTGGGGGCACAGTTCGTCGATGACGACGGCGAGCGGCGTACGCCGGTGATGCTCCACCGGGCCATCCTCGGCTCCCTGGAGCGGTTCATCGGCATCCTCATCGAGCACTACGGGGGCGCCCTACCCACCTGGCTGGCTCCAGTCCAGGCGGTGGTGCTCAACATCACCGACCGCCAGGGCGATTACGCCCGCGATGTGGAGAGACGGCTGCTCGAAGCCGGTTTCCGCGCCGAGGCCGACTTGAGGAACGAGAAGATCGGCTATAAAATCCGCGAGCATACGTTGCAGAAGGTTCCCTACATGCTGGTTCTTGGGGACCGGGAGCTGGAAAGCGGTACGGTGGCCGTCCGCCACCGCGACGGCACCGACCTCGGCTCCATGGAACTGGAAGAGCTCGTATCGCGGCTTGGTAACGATATCGCGGGTCACGGGCGCGAACAGGAGGATTAGAGGATCGCAACGAGACCGAAACGCGGGCGTGGCGGCGGCGGCGACAACCGCCGGATCAACGAGCAGATCACGGTACCGCAGGTGCGGTTGATCGGTTCGGACGGCGAACAGGTCGGCGTGCTGCCCACCGAAGACGCCCTTGCGCAAGCCGAAAACGAGGGACTCGATCTTGTGGAAATCGATGGCAACGCGGACCCGCCGGTCTGCCGTGCCATGGACTACGGCAAGTTCAAGTTCGAGCAGAGTAAGAAGCAGCAGGCGGCGCGCAAGAAGCAAAAGCAGATTCAGGTCAAGGAGGTCAAGTTCCGTCCGGGCACGGACGAGGGCGACTTCCAGGTCAAGCTTCGCAACCTGCGCCGGTTCCTCGAGGAAGGCGACAAGGCGAAGGTGACGATCCGCTTCCGCGGCCGGGAGATGGCGCACCAAGAGCTCGGCAAGCGCCTGCTGGACCGGCTCGAGGAAGAGCTCAGCGATGTCGGTACCGTGGACCAGCGGCCGCGAATGGAAGGGCGGCTGATGGTCATGATGATGAGCCCGCGCAAGGGCAAGTAAGGTGTCGAACCACGCTGCGGGCGCGTACCGCTAGTCAGGCGGCGCGCTCGCTTCTTTTTGTGATGAGGGGGAGGCAGTCATGCCCAAGCTCAAGACCAACCGTGGCGCAGCGAAGCGCTTCAAGGTGAAGGCCTCCGGCCGGATCACCCGCGCGCGCTCCAACCACAGCCACATCCTGACCAAGAAGGACCCGAAGCGGAAGCGCCGTCTGCGCGAGCTGACTGAGGTCCACGCGAGCGATGCGCCGATGGTCCGGCGCATGGTCGCCAAGTAAACACGGGAGCGTTCTTCCATGTCACGAGTCAAGCGGGGCGTCACCAACCGCGCCAAGCACAAGAAGGTTCTCAAGGCTGCCAAGGGCTACTACGGCATGCGGGGCAGCGCCTTCCGCATCGCCCGCCAGCAGGTGATCAAGTCCGGGCAGTACGCGTACGCCCACCGCCGCCTGCGCAAGCGCGAGTTCCGCAGCCTGTGGATCCAGCGCATCAATGCGGCAGCGCGTCAGCACGGCCTGTCCTACAGCCGCCTGATGAACGGCCTGCAGCAGGCCGGCATCGAGGTCGACCGCAAGCAGCTGGCTGACCTGGCCGTCCACGAGCCGCAGTCCTTCGCGGCGCTGGCCAAGCGTGCCCAGGGCGCCCTCAGCAACTGAGGGCGGCTCGCCAGGGCATGGGTGCCGACTACCAGGACGAACTCAACGCGCTGACCCGGGAGGCAGAGGACGCCGTAGACGGCGCCTCTGACCTGGCGGGTCTGGATCAGGTCCGGGTCGCCTATCTCGGCAAGAAAGGCAGGCTGACCGCCCTGCTCAAGGGTCTCGGTCAACTGCCCGCTGAGCAGCGGCCCGAGGCCGGTGCGGCCATCAATGCCGCCAAGGAGCGCGTCAGTCAGCGTATCGAGGCCCGGCGCGCCGAACTTGAGCGAGCCGCTCTCGAGCAGCGTCTGGCCGCCGAGCGGATCGATGTCACCCTACCCGGCCGCGGCACCGAGCGCGGCGGCTTCCATCCGGTCACCCGCACCCTCGAGCGTATCTCCGCGATCTTCGCCGGTGCCGGTTTCCACGCCGCCGACGGGCCGGAGGTCGAGGACGACCGGCACAACTTCGAGGCGCTGAACATCCCCGCTCACCATCCGGCGCGGGCGATGCATGACACGTTCTACTTCGACGCCACACGGCTGCTGCGCACGCACACCTCCCCGGTGCAGATTCGCGTGATGGAGCGCGACGGCGTGCCCATCCGCGTCGTAGCCCCGGGACGGGTCTACCGCTGCGACTCCGATCTCACCCACACCCCGATGTTCCACCAGGTCGAGGGGCTGCTGGTCGATCGCGATGTCAGCCTGGCGGATCTCAAGGGCGTCCTCCACGAGTTCCTCAACGCCTTCTTCGAGCGCCCGGTCGCCGTGCGCTTTCGGCCATCGTACTTCCCGTTCACCGAACCCTCGGCCGAGGTCGACGTCGAGTGCGTGATCTGCGGCGGCGATGGCTGCCGGGTGTGCAAGCACTCCGGCTGGCTGGAGGTGCTCGGCTGCGGCATGGTTCATCCGGCGGTCTTCGAGCACGCCGGCATCGACGCCGAGCAGTGGACCGGGTACGCCTTCGGCATGGGCGTCGAGCGCCTGGCCATGCTCCGCTACGGCGTGGACGATCTGCGCCTGTTCTTCGACAACGATCTGCGCTTCCTCGGGCAATTCCGGTGAACCATGCGTGTAAGTGAGCAGTGGCTGCGCGAGTGGGTGAACCCGTCGCTCTCGACCGAGGCGCTGGCCGAGGCACTGACCATGGCCGGCCTCGAGGTGGATGCCATCGAGCCCGCCGCCCCGGCCTTCACTGGTGTGGTGGTCGGCTCGATCGTCGACTGCCGGCCCCACCCCGAGGCCGACCGCCTCCAAGTCTGCGACGTGGACGCCGGCGGCGAGCGCCTGGAGGTCGTCTGCGGTGCCCCGAACGCGCGCCCCGGCCTGAGCGCGCCGCTGGCGCGTGCCGGCGCGGAGCTCCCGGGCGGCCTGCAGGTCCAGGCCGCCGAGGTGCGCGGCGTAGCCTCGGCGGGCATGCTCTGCTCGGCCAGCGAGTTGGGCCTGAGCGACGAGGCCGACGGGCTGCTGGAGCTGCCCGAGAGCCTCGCCCCCGGGAGCGATCTGCGCCAGGCCCTGGCGCTGGATGACACCGTCCTCGAGATCGACCTCACACCGAACCGCGCGGATTGCCTGGGCATGATCGGGATCGCGCGGGACGTGGCGGCACGCACCGGGGCCGAGATGCACACCGCCGAGCCGCAGGCCGTGCCGGCGGCCTGCGACGAGCAACTGCCGATCACCCTGGAGGCCGAGGCGGACTGCCCGCGCTACACCGGCCGGGTGATCCGCGATGTCGATCCGCAGGCGCCCACACCGATCTGGATGCGCGAGCGTCTGCGCCGCGCCGGGATCCGGAGCGTCTCGGCGCTGGTGGATATCACCAACTACGTCATGCTCGAGTACGGTCAGCCGTTGCACGCCTTCGACCTCGACCGCCTGAGCCCGCCGGTGACCGCCCGTCGCGCGCGCGCCGGCGAGACGCTGACGCTGCTCGGCGGCGAGCAGGTGGAGCTCGACGACGGCGTGCTGGTCATCGCCGATGCCTCCGGTCCGGTGGCCTTCGCCGGCGTGATGGGTGGCGAGACCACCGCCGTGGGCGACGCGACCACCAGCATCTTCCTCGAAGCAGCCCATTTCCATCCGGCCACCATCGCCGGTCGGGCCCGACGTTACGGCCTGCACACCGACTCCTCCCACCGGTTCGAGCGCGGCGTGGACTTCGAGACGCCCCGTGCCGCCAGCGAGCGCGCCACGCAGCTGGTGCTGAGCATCTGTGGCGGCCGCCCAGGGCCGATCAACGAGGTCGTGGCCGCCGACGCCCTACCCCGCCGCGCGCCCATCGAACTGCGCCGCGAGCGCCTTGAAGGCCTGCTCGGCTGGTCCATCGAAGAGCAACAGGTCAGCGGCATGCTCCAGCGCCTGGGCACGCGCCCGGAATCCACTGAGGCTGGCTGGCGCGTCCAGCCGCCGAGCTGGCGCTTCGACATGGAGCGCGAGGTGGACCTCATTGAGGAGGTGGCCCGCCTCTACGGCTTCGACAACGTCCCCGAACGCCCCCTGCGCGCGCCGCTGCACGTAGCCGCGGCCCCAGAGCAGCAGCTCGACGACCGGCCCCTGCGCACGACGCTGGTCGAGCGTGGCTACTTCGAGGCCATTAATTACGCCTTCGTCGATCCGCAGCTCCAGCAGCGCCTCGATCCCGAGGCCGAGGGGCTGCCGCTGGCCAACCCGCTGTCGGCAGAGCTGGCGGTGATGCGCACCTCGCTCTGGCCCGGCCTGCTGATGGCTGCGCAGCGCAATCAGCACCGCCAACACGAACGGGTCCGGCTGTTCGAGTGCGGGCGCACCTTCCGCGGCCACCTCGACGACCTGGCCCAGACACCGATGCTCGCCGGCGTGGCCGCCGGCCCCCGTTACGCCGAGCAGTGGGATGCACCGCGGCGGTCGGTGGACTTCTTCGACGTCAAGGCGGACCTCGAGGCACTGATCGCCCAGACCGGCGAGCCCGCCTCGTTCACCTTCGAGCCGGCACAGCACGTGGCCCTGCATCCGGGTCAGTGCGCGCGGATCCTGCGTGACGACAGCCCGGTCGGCTGGCTCGGGACCCTGCACCCGGAGCACGCCGACGCCTTGGAGCTCCACGGCGCCCCCGTGCTCTTCGAGATCACGCTTGAGGCGCTCAGCCGCGCCGCGCTGCCGCGTTTCCAGCCCATCTCGCGGTATCCGTCGATCCGGCGTGACCTGGCGGTACTCGTCGACGATAACGTGCCCGCCGGGGCGTTGCTTCGCACCGCCCGCGATGCGGCCGGGACGTACGCCGTCGGCAGCCGACTGTTCGACGTCTACCGGGGCAAAGGGGTCCCTGAAGGCCAGAAAAGCGTTGCCATGGGCTTGATTTTACAGGATTATTCGCGCACGCTTACGGATCGCGACGTTGATGACGTCATGGCGGGGGTGGTTTCCCGCCTGCAGCAACAGTTCGGAGCGAGCCTGAGAGGGGAGTAAGATGTCGCTGACCAAGGCGGATATGGCCGAGCGGCTCTTCGAAGAGGTCGGCCTGAACAAGCGGGAGGCCAAGGAGCTGGTCGAACTCTTCTTCGAGGAGATCCGCACCGCCCTCGAAAACGGCGAGCCGGTCAAGCTCTCGAGCTTCGGCAACTTCGAGCTGCGCGACAAGAACGAGCGGCCTGGCCGCAACCCCAAGACCGGGGAAGAGATCCCCATTTCCGCCCGGCGCGTGGTGACCTTCCGCCCCGGCCAGAAGCTCAAGAGCCGCGTCGAGAGCTATGCCGGAACCCGAGAAGAGCAGTGATGGCGAACTGCCGCCGATCCCGTCGAAGCGGTACTTCACCATCGGCGAGGTTAGCCAGCTGTGTGCGGTCAAGCCCCACGTCCTGCGCTACTGGGAGCAGGAGTTTCCCCAGCTGAGACCGGTCAAGCGCCGCGGTAACCGGCGCTACTACCAGCGTCACGATGTCATACTGATCCGCCGCATCCGCGCCCTGCTCTACGAGGAGGGTTTCACCATCGGCGGTGCCCGCCAAAAGCTCGAGAGCGGCGAAGAGCGCGAGGACGTGGCCCAGAGCCAACAGATCATCCGGCAGATGCGCATCGAGCTCGAGGGCGTGCTCAACATCCTCAAGCGCTGATCCCTTGTGCGCCGCGGTCTCGATCCGTATACTTTGCGGCCTGAGTCGGGGCGTGGCGCAGTCTGGTAGCGCACCTGCATGGGGTGCAGGGGGTCGCAGGTTCAAATCCTGCCGCCCCGACCAAACACCGAAAGGGCCGCGGAACGGGGACGTTCCGCGGCCCTTTTTTGTGGGGAGGCCCCGATTGTTCCAGCACCCCCTCACCGGGCTCCGGCCTGCCTAGTTCGCCGGTGTACCCTCCGGCCGATTGCCTTCCCGGGCTTCTTCGGCCCGCTCCCGGCCCTCACGGGCGTCGTCTTGGACCGAACGGCCCTGCTCCCGGGCCTCTTCAGCCTGCTGGCGTGCCTGCTCAGCCTGTTCCCTAGCGGCTTCACGGGCCTCCTCGCCTCGCTCCTGGCCGGCTGCACGGGCTTGCTCCCCGCGCTCCTGTCCCTGACTGCGGGCCTCCTCGGCGCGTTCCTGGCCGAACTCCCGGCCGCCTTCGCGCGCCTCATTGGCCGTCTCCAGGCCTTCGGCCGCACGCTCCCGGGCCCGGTCGGCCGCCTGCTCCGGCAACTCGATCTCCTGCGCCACCTCCTCCTCGGTCGCGTCGTCGTCGAGCCGGCGCATGGTGGCATCCCGTAGCGTCTCACCCTCGGACACGGTCTCCCCGGCGTCAGCGGCGACCTCATCCTGGGCCTCGACCTCCTCGGCGGCCACCGGCACGCTCAGCGAGGCGATCAACAGCCCCACCGGCACAAGCAAGTAGCCTAACCGGCGACTCGCGTTTCTGGGCTTGGTCCTCATCGTTGCCTCCTCCTTCAGCTCAACTCGTCCAGTCTTGGGTGACGCATTTCAGGACTCGCGCTCATGTGGTTGGACGAGGGTGACCGGCAGGCGCAGCTCCTGGGACCGACCCTCGTGCTCGATGCGGGTCACCAACTCTCCCTGCTCGACCTCGGCCCCCGGTATACCGCGCACCGGCAGCGTCAGGCGGTTGGCGCCCGGTTCCAGATCACCTTCCCAGCTGACCCGTCGCTGCGACGGATGGCCTTCCAGCTCGAATCCCTCAGGAACCTCGACCTGGAACCGTACCCCCTCCAGTCTTCGTTCGGCGTCGATCGCCAGCCGGAACTCCTGAACCTCGCCGTTTTCCGGGCCGGTCACCGGCGGATCCGTTTGTGCGGGCCGCCAGTCGTAGAGCGCCAGCCCGCCGCCGACGAGGATCCCCACCGCCGAGACACCGGCGACTAGGCGCTGACCCACGGTGGGCACCACAGAATCGCTCCGCGCCCGCCGCAGTTGCGTCGCCACCCAGCCGGGCGAGACCGCCTCCTGGCCACCGATTTCGGCCAGTTGCCGACGCAGCCGTAGACCGTCCTGGTACCAGGCCCGACAGGCCGGACAGACGGCCAGGTGCGCATAGCACGCCTCGGCCTGTGCACTATCCAGCTCGTCCGCCTCCAGTTCCAGGAGCGCTTCGCGGCAGCCCAGGCAGTCCATCGTTCGCTCCGTCATCGATCGGTCCCCTTGTCCGCCTCACACGCACCGGCCCCGACATCGGTTCCATCCATCAGGACCTGGCGAAGCCGGTCACGGGCCCGCGCCAACCGCGACTTCAGGGTTCCCTTGCTCACCCCGGTGAGCTCGGCCACCTCGTCCAGCGACAACCCCTCGATGTAATGCAGAAGCACGACCTGGCGCTGCGCCTCGGGCAAGGCGCCCAGGGCACGCTGCAACCGCTCGCGCGTCAGCGCCTGCTCGACCAGCTCGGCGGGGCCGTCGCCCGGCTCGGCAAGGGTGTACGGGACGTCCGGATCGTCCTGAGACTGGTCGTCCCAGGGTGGGCGGGCCTGAGTGCGGCGATGGCGATCGATCCACAGGTTGTAAAGCGAACGCGCCAGCCAGGGATAGGGCCGATCGAGGGCGGCAATCTCGTCACCACGGGGATGATAAAGGCGTTCTCGTCCGACCAGTCGTCGCGGTCGTGATGCTCGATCTGGTAATACGCCATCCAGCGCAGTGCACCGGCCCGATCCTGGAAGCCCAGCCTCAACCGATGCTCCACCCCATCGAGATAGTCCCGGCCATTACCACCTCGGTGGGCGCGCAGGCGGTAGCGCGCCAGGAGCCAGCCCCGACCCGGGCTGTGCCAGCGCCCCTGGAGCTGCCCCTCCGCGCGTCCATCGACGCCGCCGATGCCCCGGCTCAGAGCTCCGACACCGAGACCGTAGCCGAGCTGGGAGCGCCGGACGGTCCGTTCCGCCAGCACGTCCAGGGCAACGTCGGTGAAGTCGAAATCCCCCTCGCTGGCGTAGCCACGGTGATAGAGACTGCCCTGGGCCGACACCCCGTCGCCCCGGCTCCCGCGGGCCTGCCACGCGGCGTGACCAAACAGATCGAGGAACGAATCACCGTCGCCGCTGAAGGCCCTGGCGTTATCCAGTGTCAGGTTGGAGTCGTACCCGATCCCGGCCTGCAGATAGCCGGTCAGGGCCGGCCGGCCCTGCTGGAGTTCGTCCAGACGCGTGGCGACCAGCCGCTGGAGGCGCTCCGCGCGAGCCTGCCGCTCTGCCAAGCGCCACCAGTGCTCCGCCGCGGCCCAATCCCCGCGCTGACCTGCGGCGCGTCCGAGATTAAACGCGGCCAGCGCGCCGAGCTCCGGGTCTCCGACGACCGTCGCGAACGCGCGCTCGGCAGCGCGGTAATCACCGGCCTCGTACAGGGCCACCCCCTGATTGAAGGCCTCGGTCGGGCGCTCCTCCGCCCCAGCCGGCACGCCGACCGCTGCCGCCACGACCACCAACAGGGTCGCGAACACTCGATCGAAGAACACGCCGCGCCGACGGCTCAAGTTCTCCGCCGCGAAGCCGATAACTCGGTTAGGCCGCAGTGAATCGCGTTTCACGTCCGCTCTCCAGTCAGGACCGATCGATGAGCATTGTCAGTGGTGTCGGCACGGTAGCCGGTCTGTTCGGTGCCTACCAGGGGTACCAGGCACAGCAGCGTGCTCAGGAGACGCGTGAGGATCAGACCAACCTCCTGCGCGAGCAGCTGGAGGTTGCCCACGAGAAAAAGCATGAATATGCCGATGCCCTGCGCGCCGTCGAGAAGGCGCTCGAGCAGGTCAGCGACAACGGCGTCATCGAGCCGGAGCAGCTCGATGCCCTCGAGCGCAAGGGCATCAACATCGACGAGCAGGCCTGAGCGTGATTACCCGCCACAGCTCCCGCCCTGGCACCCCGGTTTTCCGATCGTTTACAGTCGGGTTGCAGTCTTTACTGCACCGTTCTCCGGTGACCCGCCCGGTCGCCGGGTGAGAGTTGGATCGACAGAGGAAGCGATCAACCATGATGAAAAAGTACGTCGCAACTGCCATGTTCGCTGGTGCGCTCGGCATGGCGGGCACTGCTCAGGCTGACAACACCGGCTGCGGGCTCGGTACCGTCCTGTTCGACGGCCAGTCCGGCATGGGACAGGACATCCTGGCGGTGACCACCAACGGCATCTCCTGGAACCAGCACTTCGGCATCACCTCCGGCACCCTGGGCTGCGAGGAAGGCGCCGTCATCACCGCCGAGGCCTCCCAGTTCATGTCCGAGAACATGGACCAAGTGGCCCAGGACGCCTCCAATGGCGGTGGCGAGGCGCTCTCCACGCTCGCCTCCCTGCTGGAGATCGACGAGGCAGATCACGATGCCTTCTTCTCCCACACCCAGAAGAACTTCGGGGAGATCTTCCCGTCCGCCGACGTTACCGCCGGCGAGGCCCTGGAAAACCTCGAAGCCACCATGGCCGGACACGACACCCTGAGCCGTTACACGGCGTAAGGACGTCCGTCCGCTAACCGGCCCCCGGCCCCGGCCGGGGACCGGTAAGCCGGCGCGCCTTCCCGACCCCTGCCCATGACTGAACGCCCGATGCGTCTAGCTCTGGCGCTGTGCTGCGCCGTACTGCTCAGCGGTGTGCTCTGCCTGCCCCGAGCCGTCGCCGCCCCGATCCACGCCGGCGCGCTGGCTGAGATCCTGGAGCTGGCCGACGATCCCCGCTGGTTGCGACTGCTCGGCTATGAGCATCGAGCCTTTCGGACCGGACGCGAGGGGATGGTGCGCACGCCCGGGTTCTATTTCCACGAGCACGGTCACGAAGATCCGCGCGCCGAGCTGCGCGCCACACTGAAGGCGCTGTACGCCCCGGTGGTACCCGGCGCCGAGGACAGCCACGCCGCCTGCCGCTTTCCGGCGCGCCGCCAGCTGCTGGTCGAAGCCCTCGGGCTGGAAGCCCGCGGTTACCCACTGCCCGATCCGGATTGCGCGGCTTACGAGGCCTGGCGCGAACGGATCGCCACTGAGCGCGTCATGCTCATCTTTGCCGACGCTTACATGGGCAATCCCGCCTCCATGTTCGGACATACTCTGCTCCGCCTCGACGGCGAAGAGGACCTGCAGCGGCCGTTGACCGCCTTCGCCGTCAACCACGCAGCACAGACCGGTGAGGATCAGGGCGTCGTCTTTGCCATGCGCGGGGTGCTGGGGAGCTATCCCGGCAGCTACACGGTCATGCCCTATTACTACAAGGTCAACGAGTACACCCAGCTCGAGCAGCGGGACCTCTGGGAGTACGAACTAGACCTGGACGAGGACGCCATAGACCGGCTCCTGAGCCATCTCTGGGAGCTGGATGGGGTGGGTATGCCGTATTATTTCTTCCTGCAGAACTGCTCCTACCGCCTGCTGTCACTGCTCGAGATCGCCGACCCCACCCTGAGCCTGCGCGATGACTTTCGCTTCTGGGCCATCCCCAGCGATACCATCCGCGCCGTGACCGAAGAACCGGGGCTGTTACGCGATGTTCACTACCGGCCATCCCGGCGACGTACCCTCGATCATATGCTCGCCGGACTGGAGGACGAGCACACCGATTGGGTCCGCGAGCTTGCCCACGGTGACCGTGAGACCAGCGATGAGGCCATCCAGGCCCTCCCGGAAGCGGACCGAGCACGGGTCCTGGAAGCCGCATCGGCCTATCTCGACCAGCTCGCTCACGTTGAGCCCATCGGTGACGAGGGACGCGAACGACGCCACCGGTTGCTCAGCGAACGAGCGCGCACCGACGGCCCCCGTGCCGAACCACCCCCCCGACCCGACCAGCGACCCGACGAGGGCCACCGCACCGGACGGCTCGGTGTGGGAATCGGTTCCCATTCCCGGGTCGGCTACGGTGAGCTGCAGTGGCGCGCCGCTTACCACGATTTACTCGACCCGGCGGCCGGCTACCTCCGCGGCGCCCAGGTCACCTTCCTGGAGGTGATTGCGCGCATGTACGAGAATCGCTCGCCACGCCAGGGACGCAAACCGGACGGTGGGCTTGAGGTTGAACGCCTGACACTGATGGAGCTGCGCTCCATGGAGCCACGCAACCGCACCTTCCCCGGCTGGGCGTGGGGCGGCAAACTCGGCATCGAGCGAATCCGCGCCGATGACGGCCGCCGACCACTGGCCGCCGTGATCGACGCCGATTTCGGTCCGGCGTGGGCCTGGCTGGACGACCGGTTACGCCTCTACGGCGGCGGAGCCGTTACCCTGCGCGCCTCCCGCGGGCTCGGTGATTCGGCAAGACTGGGCGGCGGTCTGCGCGGCGACGCCGTCTACCAGGGAGGTGACTGGCGCGCCCACCTGACCGGCTCCGGCCTCCGCTTCACCGACAACGAGAACGCCTGGACCCTCTCTGCGGAGATCGGCCGCGACCTGGGCGAGCAAACCGCGCTGCGGCTCGGACTGCATCGCGAGGAGGACTTTGGCATACGCAGCGATCGGGTCCAGCTGACCCTTCACCACTACCTGTAGACCGGAGCCACCATGCTGTCGCGAAGCCTGGCCCCGTGTGTCCTGCTGCTGGTAACCCTGGGCCTGGTCGCTGGCTGCCAGCGGGCATTCTTCTTCCCGAGCGAGACCCACTACTGGGACCCCGCTGAAGCCGGTCTGCAGTACGAAGACGTGACCTTCACAGCCGCTGACGGCACCGAGCTGCACGGCTGGTTTCTGCCTGCCCGGACCGACGAGGTCGAGGGCACGGTCATCCACTTCCACGGGAACGCACAGAATGTCAGCACCCACGTGGCCGCGGTCTGGTGGCTGCCCCGCCACGGCTTTCAGGTCTTCACCTTCGACTACCGCGGTTACGGTCACTCGGAGGGATCGCCCAGCTTCTCGGGCGTTCACCAGGACGCCGAGGCCGCGCTGAGCACGCTCATCCAACGCGACGATGTCGACCCCGAGCGTGTGTTGGTGCTCGGCCAAAGCCTTGGGGCGAGCATCGCGATCACCGCCGTGGCGCGGTGGGACGGCGAACCGCCGGCCGGCGTGGTCGCCGAGAGCCCATTCGACAGCTACCGCGGCATCACCCGCGAGAAACTGGGCAACTTCTGGCTGACCTGGCCCCTCCAGCACCCCCTATCCTGGCTGGTCAGTGATGCCTACGCGCCGGTCGATCACATCGCCGAACTGTCTCCCACACCGCTGCTGCTCGTCGTCGCCGGGGACGACCGGACCATCCCGCCGATCCACGGCGAAAGGCTCTACCAGGCGGCCGGATCCCCGCGCCACCTTTGGACCATTGAAGGAGCCACCCACAACGCCCCTCTGGCCGACGACAGGGTCCGCCACCGCCTGCTACAGACCTTCCGGGGCTGGCTGCAGGGGAAGGCAGAGGCTGCCTCCGAAGAACCACAGGGCCCCTGGCGCCGCGATCCGCCACGCCCTTAAAAGCGCGCGCAGGCCGTCGCGAATCCGCCCTGCGCTAACCGGTCGCCAGCGCCTGCACCACCGCCGCCAGGCCGGCCACGGCCGACACGCCGAGCACGGCGCCACGCAGCCAGCGCCGGTCCAGGGCACGAGCCGTGTACCCGGACAGCCAGAAACCAATGGCGATACCGGGTAACAAGCTCAGGCCGAGGAGCAACTCCGTGGCCCCGAAGCGACCGATCCACGCCAGCGCCCCCAGCGAGCCGAACGCTCCGACTACGAACACCGCCGAGAGCGAAGCGCGCAACCGCGCTCCGCTCACCCCCTGATAGGCCAGGGCCAGCGGCGGCCCGCCGATCGAGGTGGCGGTAGCCATAAAACCGGAGAGGGTGCCGCCGGCGAGCAGGCGTCTCCCGGTGGGCCGGGGCGCCCCCGCCACCAGACTCAGCCCTACGGCGAGCAGAACCAGGGTGCCGAAGATTAAAGAAAGGTGGGATTCGTCGACCCGCGCGAGCACCACGCCGGCAAGCCCGGCACCGGAAAGCTGCCCGGGAATGGCCCAGCGGATGCCGGCGACGTCCAGATCGCGACGTTCCCGAATCAAGATCATCAGCGGTGTCACCATGCCGACGACCAGCATCGGCCCGGGCACCAGAACAGGGTCAATCCAGTAGAGAACGGGCGCGCCCAAAAGGGCCACGCCGAAACCGATGGAACCCTGAACGACCGTGCCCACGATCAGCACAAGGGTTGCGAGAACCCACTCACCGAGCTCGATCACGGGCAGCCCTGTCGTCCAGGGTATTCATCCGTGTAATGGTTCTGAAAACCCGCGAAACCGGAGCCTTCAGGCGTCTGGAATACGCAGCTCTTCGATATCCCGGCCCAGCTCTTCTTCCCAGTGGACGACCCACTTCGGCTTGCGGCCGCGGCCGGTCCAGGTGCGATCCGGATCCTCGGGGTGACGGAACTTCGGCGGGACCTTGCCGCCCTTGGAGGCCTTGCTGCCGCCGGTGCCCTTGCTGACGCCCGAGACAATCTCGTCGAGATCCAGCCCGTATTTCTGGGCGACCTGTTTCATTTCCTGCTGGGCCTGCTTGCGGGCCTCTTTCTCGCGGCGCTTCTGCTCTTTCTCGATCATCCGCGAGGCTTTCTCCAGATCCACGAGATCGAGCTCTTCCGCTGCCTGGCGGATCGTTTCGAGGGCTTCATCGCTCGTCGTCATTTTCCGCTTCCTCCACTTGGAATACCGCTGTACAGCGAGAAATTATCGAAAAAGAGAGGAATTGTAAACGGAGAAGGTTCCGCCGGAGGGACAAAAGGATTCCCCCACCGGGTTTTGCCCTGGGAATCCCCCCCTCAAGAATACCCGGCCTGCTAGAAACCGAGGACGCGCGGGGCGAGTAGGAAGGCGGCGAGCGTGGCGACCCCGGCACCGGCGAAGGTCAGCAGTACACCGGCGCGAACCATGTCGGGCACGGTAATGCGGTCGCTGCCGAAGACAATGGCGTTGGGCGGCGTCGCCACCGGCAGCATAAAGGCCGCCGAGGCGGCCAGTGCGACCGGTACGCCGAGCAGCAGCGGATGGATCCCGATGGTCAGCGCCAGCGAGGTCACCAGCGGCAGCAGGGTCGCTGCCGTGGCCGTGTTGCTGGTCACGTGGCTCATCAGCGCCGCCAGCACGGCCACCGAGAGCACAAGCAGCGGCGCCGGCCAGTCGCCCATGCCGCTGAGCAGGGTGGCAATCGCCCCGGCCAGGCCGCTCTCATCGATGGCCACGCCCAGCGCCAGGCCGCCGCCAACCAGCACCAGAACCCCCCACGGCAGCCCCCGGGTGTCCTCCCAGTCGAGCAGGAACTTCAGGCGGCGAACATCGGCGGGGACCAGGAACAGGGCCAGGGCGCCGACGAGGGCGATGCCGGCGTCGCTGATCGCCACTGCCCCGGGCAGAATGCTCTCCAGCCACGGACGCATCACCCAGGCCAGGGCGGTGAGCACGAAGACCACGGCCACCCGTCGCTCGGTCCGCTGCATGGGGCCGATCTGCCGACGCTCCTGCTCGATCAGTTCGCCGACGCCGGCGATCGCCTGCCCCGGCAGCGGGAAGGCCCAGCGGGTCAGGACCCACCACGCCAGGACCAGCATGGTGGCGGAGACCGGCACCCCGACCGCCATCCACTGCGCGAAGCCGATCTGCATCTCGAAACGGTCGCCGATGTAGCCGGCCAGAAAGGCATTCGGCGGGGTGCCGATCAGGGTGCCGAGGCCGCCAATATTCGCCCCGAAGGCGATCCCCAGCAGCAGCGCCAGGGTGAAGTGGCGGTCCGTCTTGCCGCTGCTGCTCTCCACTAGGCCGATGACCGACAGGCCGATGGGCAGCATCATCGCGGCGGTGGCGGTGTTGCTAACCCACATGGAGAGCAGCGCCGTGGCCCCCATGAACCCGGCCACCAGGAGGTCGTCCCGCCCCCCTGTGGCCGACAGGATGAGCAGCGCGATGCGTCGGTGCAGCCCCCAACGCTGGATCGCCATGGCGATCAGAAAGCCGCCGAGGAAGAGGAAGATCATCGGGTTGGCGTAGGCGGCCATGGTCTGCTCGGGGCTGGACACCCCGAGCAGCGGCAGCGCCGCGGCCGGCAGCAGGGCGGTCGCGGCAATGGGCAGGGCCTCGCTCACCCACCAGGTGGCCATGAGCACGGTGAGCGCCGCCACGAACCAAGCGTCCTGCCCCAGGCCGGCAGGCGGCCCGGCCAGCAGCATGCCACCGGCGGCCAGCGGGCCGCCGATCAGACCGATCCAGCGTCTGCGCGTTGCGCCCGGGTTCGTGCTCTTGCTCAAACCTTGAATTGCTCGACGAGTTTGCGCAGGTCGCGGGCGAGCACCTCGAGCTCGTCACCGGCCTGCTTGGTCTCCTGGCTCTCCTGGGCGGTGGTCTCCGCCGCGTCGTTGATGGAGGTGACGTTGCGGTTGATCTCCTCGACCACCTGGCTCTGCTCCTCGGCGGCGCTGGCGATCTGGGTATTCACCTCGCTGATGGTGGAGACCGACTCCTGGATGTCGCCAAGCACGGTATCCGCCTCGGAGGCCTGACTGACCGTCTCCTGGGTCTGGGAGTGGCCCTGCTCCATCGCCGCCTGGGCGCTCTTGGTCTCCTCCTGCAGGGCGCTGATCATGTCCTGGATCTGCTGCGTGGACTCGTGGGTGCGCGTGGCCAGCTTGCGCACCTCATCAGCGACCACGGCGAAGCCCCGGCCCTGCTCGCCGGCGCGCGCCGCCTCGATGGCGGCGTTGAGGGCGAGCAGGTTGGTCTGCTCGGCGATCTCGCGGATCAGATCGATCACCGTGCCGATCTGCTCGCTGTCGTCGGCCAGCTTCTGGATCGCCCCGGCGGCGCGGGAGACGTCATCGGCGAGCTGGTTGATACCGCTGACCGTCTGCTGGACCACCTGCTTGCCCCGCTGGGCGGCCTCCTCGCCGCTCTGCGTGGCCTCGGCAGCGTGCTGGGCGTTGCGGGCGACCTCCTGGGCGGTGGAGGTCATCTCGTTCATCGCCGTGGCCACCTGCTCGATCTCCGAGCGCTGACGATCGATCCGATCGTTGCTCCGGTCCGTGACCTCGGAGACCTGCTGCGCCGAGCGATCGAGCCGCTCGGCCATGTCCACCACCCGGGCGATCAGGTCGTGGAAGACGGCCATGGAACGGTTGAAGGCGTTGGCCGCCTGCCCGATCTCGTCGCCGCTGTGGACATCGAGCCGGCGGGTCAGGTCGCCGCCGCCGCTGGCGATGGCGTTCAGATTTTGGGTCATGTCGTTGATCGGCCGCGTGACCGAGCGCTGGATGAATAGGTAGACCACCAGCAGGAACGGCAGGCTGAGCAGCACGGCGATCCCGAAGATGGTCGTGCCGAAACCGATCACCGCCCGATTCACCTCCTCGAGCGAGATCTCCATATTGACCGCGCCGAGGACCTCGCCCTCGTTGCCCGGGCCGTGGCACTCGACGCACGACTTGCCGAGGAAGTCGGTCTCGTTAAAGTTGGGGATGACCGCACGTAGGGCCTGGCCGCCATCAATCTGGGCGATGTAGGGCTCGCCGGTCTCCAGCACCCGCTCCTCAACCTCGTCCTGAGGCTGTTGATCCGGCTCACCGGGGCCGTACCACTCCTCGGTGAGTTCTGCGCGCAGCACCCGCAGCCCCGAAACATTGGGCAGCTCCTGGATTTGTTCCAGGAACTCGTGGCGCTGATCCATGGTGTTGGTCCACATCATGGCGGTGAGACCGGCCATGGTCATCTGGTTCATCGTGTCGGTGAACTCGACGGCCTGGTCCACCGCCACGTTGCGCTGTTCCCACGCCGCGTACACGATCATGCTCGTCCAGGCCAGGACCAGCATCAGCCAGATACCGACGAGCAGGCGAATCCAGATCCGGACGTCGTGGATGCGGCGCAGCAGCTTCATGGTGATCTCCTGTTGCAACCGGCCGGATGGCGCGGCCCTGCCCGGGTTATCGGCGCGAATCTAACAGACCTTATAGGGGTTCACGCCGCGCGTGCGCCCTAGCGCCCCATCCCCGGCGGCAGTCCACCGGGACCGGCCGGGCCGCCCGGCCCGCCGGAGCCACCACCCATGAGCTGCTGGAACATCCGCTGCGCACCACCCTTTTTCTTCACCTGCTTCATCATCTTTTGCATCTGCTTGAACTGCTTGAGCAGGCGATTGAGGTCCTGGACCTGGACTCCAGAGCCGGTGGCGATCCGCTTCTTGCGCGAGCCGTTGATGATATCCGGCTTGGCGCGCTCGGCCGGGGTCATGGAGTTGATCATGGCCAGCTGACGGCGGACGATGCGGTCATCGAGCTGGTCCTTGACCTTGTCGAACTGCTTGCCCATGCCCGGCATCTTGTCCATCACCCCGCCGAGGCCGCCGAGCTTATCGATCTGCTGCATCTGCTCCTTGAAGTCGTTGAGATCGAACCCCTTGCCGCCCTTCTTGAGCTTCTTCTCAAGCTTCTTGGCCTTCTCCTGGTCAACGCTGCGCTCGACCTCCTCGACCAGGCTGACCACGTCGCCCTTGCCGAGGATCCGCGAGGCGACCCGCTCGGGATGGAAAGGCTCAAGGGCGTCGGTCTTCTCGCCGATGCCGAGGAACTTGATCGGCGCGCCCGTGACGTGGCGGACCGACAGCGCGGCACCACCGCGGGCGTCACCGTCGGTCTTGGTCAGCACCACGCCGGTCAGGGGCAGGGCCTCGCCGAAGGCCTGGGCCGTCTTGGCCGCATCCTGACCGGTCATGGCGTCGACCACGAAGAGGGTCTCGGCCGGGGTCACCGCCTTATGCAGGCGCTTGACCTCGTCCATCATCGCCTCGTCGACGGTCAGCCGGCCGGCGGTATCGACGAGGAGCACGTCGTAGTAGTGGCGCTTGGCGTGGTCGATCGCGTCCCTGGCGATCCGCTCGGGCTTGTCGCCAGAGCTTGACGGGAAGAAGTCCACTTCGACCTGGCCGGCGAGGGTCTCGAGCTGGTCGATGGCCGCCGGCCGGTAGACGTCGCAGCTGACCACCAGGACCTTCTTCTTCTCGCGCTCGCGCAGGTAACGGGCCAGCTTGCCGATGGAGGTGGTCTTGCCCGAACCCTGCAGGCCGGCGACCAGTACCACCGCCGGCGGCTGAACATTGAGGTTGAGCGGCACCGCCTCCTCGCCCATGACGCGGACCAGCTCGTCCTGGACGATCTTGATGAAGGCCTGCCCCGGGGTCAGGCTCTTGGCCACCTCGGCACCCTCGGCGCGCTTCTTGACCTCTTCGGTAAAGCTGCGCACCACTGGCAGGGCCACGTCGGCCTCGAGCAGCGCCTTGCGCACCTCGCGGACGGTCTCCTGGATGTTTTCATCGGTGATCCGGCCCCGCCCGCTCATGCGCTGCGTGACGGAGTCGAAGCGTCCGGTGAGATTCTCAAACATGGTCCGGCCTATTCGTTCGGCAACCTGAAAACGGGCCGTATTATACGGGTCCGCCGCGCCCGCGTGCGAATCCAATGTACCGTCGCGGCTTGTCGCAGGGTGGTTCCCGGGTGGCACGGTTTATGCCATCATCCCGTCCATTATGGTTATCACTGCCCTGACCCTCGTTACCGTCCTGCTCTATCTGGCCGCCACGGTCGCCCTCGGCGCACGGCTGCTGCTGCACGAGGAACGCAGCCCGGCGCGCTCGACCGCGCTGGCGTTGGCCGCCGCGGCGGTCGGCACGCACGTGGTCGTGGTCGGTGACACCACCTGGGTGGACGACGGGCTGAACCTGAGCATCTTCAGCGCCCTGTCGCTGGTCTCCTGGATCACCAGCACCGGGCTGGTCATCGTCAGCCTGCGCCAGCGGGTCGAGCATCTGGGCATCCTGCTCTGGCCGCTTTCGGCCATGGCGGTCATGCTGACCCTGTTCGCGGCCCCGGAGGCCACCCTGGATCGCGAGCTGGCGGTACAGATCCACATCGTCATCTCCATGACCGCTTACGCCACCCTACTGGCGGCGGTGCTGCAGGCGCTGATCCTCGGCGCCCTCGACTATCGGCTACGCCACCGGCAGGCCACCGGATTCGTGCGGCAGCTGCCGGCGCTACGCACCATGGAGAAGCAGCTGTTCTGGCTGATCACCGTGGGCTTTGTCGCGCTGACCGTGGCCCTCGGTTCCGGTTTCCTGTTCTTCCTGGATCGCCTCCTTGAGGGGATGATGATCCACAAGACCTCGCTGTCCATGGCCTCGTGGTTGGCCTTCGCCACACTGCTGATCGGCCATGCCGTGTGGGGGTGGCGAGGACAGACGGCGATCCGCTGGACCCTCGTCGGTTTCCTCGCCCTGATGTTCGGCTACTTCGGCAGCAAGTTCGTACTGGAGCTCATCCTCCAGCAGTGAAGTAGTCGGGCTCATTGCCCTCGCGCCACTTGATGTTGCAGCCGATGCTCGGGTACTGCGGGTCGGGCGGCGCCTCGCCCTGCAACAGCGCATCCACCGCCCCGCGCAGGTCGGCCCCGGTGATCGGACGGTCGTTGCGCGGCGTGCTGTCGTCAAACCGCCCCCGGTAGAAGAGCTTCAGTTCAGCATCGAAGAGGTAGAAATCCGGCGTGCAGGCAGCCCGGTAGGCCTTGGCCACGGACTGATCCGGATCGAACAGATAAGGGAACGTGTACCCGGCAGCCGCCTTCTCCTCGGCCATGCGCTCAGGGCCGTCGTCGGGATGGGTCTCGGGGCTGTTGGCGCTGATCGCCGCCACCGCGATCCCGCGCTCCTGGCACTCCCGGCCGAAATGGGCCAGGTGGTCGCGCAGGTGCTTGACGAACGGGCAGTGGTTGCAGATGAAGGCGATCAGCACCCCTTCGCCGCCGGCCAGATCCCCGTGCAGGGAGACGCTGCGGCCGTCGGTATCGGCAAGGGTGAAGTCCGGAGCCGGGGTGCCGATGGGCAGCATGGTGGATTCGGTGCGTACCATCCTGGTTCTCCTCCTGGCGTACTGCTTGAGGGGGTGGGTCTTCGGTGCGCCGCGACGGGGGCTCAGTCTCCGCCGTGCTCCGCCTCGGCGCGCTCGAGGGCATCGAGCAACCGGGCGAGGATCCGCTCGGCGTCCGGCCCGCCTCGCGCCGTGTAGAGCGCCCGCAAGGGGCGGGCCGGATCGGCGAGGGCCTCGCGCTCGGCTGCGTCGAGTTCCTCCACGGCAATATCCTCCGCCTGCCGGATCTGTGCAAGCCGTTGTTCGTTGAGCGCCTGCTGCATCTCATGGGCCCAGTCCACCAGCTCCTCGCCGATCTCGCGCAGCATTCGGCGCTGGCCGCGCGACAGGCGCTGGTAGAAGATATCGCTGGCGACGAAGGCGGATACGTGGGGCGCAGCCCGGGGCGCCGTCCAGTGACGGGTGTGCTCGTAGAGCCCGAGGGCGTCGAGGATATAGATCGGCTGCGCGGTGGCGTCTACCCGGCCATCGGCCAGGGCCGCATGGAGTTCGCCGTATTCGACGTGCTCGGCCTGCGCCCCGTAGGCACGGTAGCTCTCGCGCAGCAGCGGGCTGTCGGCCACCCCCAGGCGCACGTCGCGGAAATCAGCCGGGGCACGCAGCGGCCGGTCCGCGGCCCACACCCGCCAGCCGGTGGGCACCAGCGCCAGCGGGCGCAGCCGCGCGTCTCGGTAAGCGCCCTGCAGCGCGTCGCTATGCAGCAGTTCAGGATCGTTGAGCGCCCGGGCGTTGACGTAGGCGTCGTCGCTGTAAATGAAGTGCAGACCGAAGACCTGACTCTCGGGGACCGCCCCGGCCAGATCGCCGGAACCGAAGGCGAAGTGCACCGCGTTGCGGCGCACCTGCTGATGGACCGTTTCGGTATCGCCGATGGCGCCGTACGGGTAGATCCGCACCTCCACGGCGCCGTCGGTGCGCTCCTCAACCTCCTCGGCGAAGCGGGCGGCGTACTCGTACTGCACGCCGCCCGCCTTCTCCTCCAGGGCGATTCGCCACTGCTCCGGGGGCTCGTCGCCACAGCCCGCCGCCAGGGCGGCGGCGACAACGATGGCGCTCAGGCGGTGGCGCATGCCCCGGCTCCTGCCGCCGTCAGGAGTCGCCGTAGGCGTCCTCGGCCTGCTCGACCGCCTCGAGCAGCCGCTCCAGTGCCTGCTCGCCGCGGGCGCCGACCTCGTCGATATACGTCTCTCGGGTGGGTAGGGCGCGCTCGCGGAAGGCGGCACGCTCATCCTCGTCCAGGGCAATGACCTGGATGTCCGAGCCGGCCTTCATGTCGGCCAGGCGCTCGTCATTGACCGCCTGCTGCATGTCGTGGGCCCAGTCCACCATGTCGGCGGTGATCTCGCGGATCATCTCCTGTCGCTCGGCCGGTAACCCGTCAAAGAACCGGGAACTGGCCATGAAGCCGGCGATAAACTGCGCCTGACGCGCCTCGATGAAGTAGTCCTGGACCTCGTAGAAGCCCATCTCCTGGTGTGCGAAGTACGGCTGGATGTTGCCGTCGATCACGCCCTGCTCCAGCCCGCCGTAAACCTCGCCGTAGGCCATGGGCGTTGGGTCGGCGCCGTACTGGCGGTAGGTCTCGCGCAGCAGGCGATTGTCCATGGTGCGGATCTGCACCCCGTCGAAATCCTCGGGGGTGCGGATCGGCTCATTGGCGCTCCACACCTGCCAGCCCTCGGGCAGGACCGAGACCAACTCCATGCCCCGCTCGCCGAACGCCTGCTGGACCGGATCGCTGCGTAGGAAGTGGGGATCGTTCAGCGCGCGGGTATTCACGTACTCGTCATCGCTGAGGATGAAGTTGACGCTAAACAACTGACTCTCCGGTACGGTCCCGCCCAACGCCCCGGAGCCGAAAGCGAACTGCACAACGTTGGCCTGCAGCTGCTCGTAGATATCCTCCATCTCGCCGATGGTGCCGTAGGGGAACAGATCGACCTGTACCTCACCGTCAGTGCGCGCCTCCACCTCCTCGGCGAAGCGCTCGGCGTACTGGTACTGGATGCTGCCCTCCACCTCCTCTAGGGCGATCCGCCACTGATCGGCGTGGGCGGCTCCGGCGAAGGCGACGCTGCCAAGCAGCACGGTGGCGATGGCGTAACGGTGCATGGGGATGATCTCCCGTCAGCATGGTGATCGCCCCGAACCCTAGCACAAGCCGCTGCACTGTACGCATCCCCCCGAGGTTCGATATGTTCACCTCAACGATTCGGTTGGGATCCCCGCATGGGCACACGGAAGCGGACCTGGCTCGAGCGGCTCGACGGCGGTATCGCCCGTGTCGAGGCGTTCCTGCTTGCCGGCGGCGTCCTGCTGCTGGCGGGCCTCTCCATAGCCAATACCCTCTCGCGCAACCTCACCGGCAACACCGTGCCGGGCACCTTCGAACTCACCGAGATCCTCATGATCTGGATCACCTTCGGCGGGCTCGCCTACGGCGTGCGCCGAGCGCGGCACATCTGCATGAATGCCGTCTACGACCAGCTGCGCGGCCTGGCGCGCAAGGGGCTGCTGGTCTTCACCCATGTGGGCACCGCCGGGCTGCTGTTCTACATGGCGTGGCACGCCGGCCACTACGTCTGGGAGGTCCACCAGGGCGGGCGCACCAGCACGGCGCTGGGCATCCCCATGGGGCTGGCCTATTCGATCGTACCCGTGGGCCTGTTTGCCGGCGGCGTGCAGTACGCCCTCAGCGCCTGGAAAAACCTCACCCGCCGGGCGATCTACCGCTCCTACAGCGAGCGCGAGGCCTACGAGTCCGGCGAGGATCCGGCCGGGGATGCGCGACTATGACAGCGCTGGTGATCACGGCGATGCTGCTCCTGCTGCTGCTCGGCTTCCCGCTGATGGTGCCACTGCTCGCCGGCGCACTGCTGATCATCCTCATCGAGCTGCCGTTTATCGGCGCCGACGCCCTGATCCGGCAGATGATTACCGGGATCCAGCCCGTGGTGCTCTCGGCGGTGCCGCTGTTTATCCTCGCCGCCGACATCATGACCCGGGGGCGCACCGCCAACACCCTGCTCGACCTAGTGGCCACGACCATCGGCCACATCCGCGGCGGCCTGCCCATCACCACGGCAGTCAGCTGCGCGCTCTTTGGCGCCGTCTCGGGCTCGACCCAGGCCACCGTGGTGGCCATGGGCACGCCGCTGCGCCCGCGCCTGCAGCAGGCGGGGTACAAGGACAGCTTCAACCTGGCGCTGATCGTCAACGCCAGCGATGTGGCGCTACTCATCCCGCCGAGCATCGGCATGATCATCTACGGCGTGGTGGCCCAGACCTCGCCGGCGCAACTGTTCATCGCCGGTATCGGCCCCGGGCTGCTGATCCTGTTGCTGATCAGCCTGTGGTGCTACATCTACACTCGCTGGCAGGGGATCGAGGGCGCCGAACGGGCCGGCTGGGGAGCGCGCGGCCGCGCCCTGCTGCGCGCGCTGCCGGCGCTGGGCTTCCCGGTGATCATCGTCGGCGGCATCTACAGCGGCGTCTTTACGCCCACCGAGGCGGCGGCCATCTCGGTGCTCTACGCCGCCATCCTCGAGTTCGGGGTCTACCGCAGCCTGGGCGGGCGGGATCTACTGGAAGTGGCCCGCTCCACGGGGCTGATCACGGCAGTGGTCTTCATCCTAGTCGGCGCCGGGCAGGCCTTCGCCTACAGCATTTCGTTCGCGCAGATCCCCCAAGAACTCGTGGGACCGCTGATCGATGCCGTGGCCCACGACCCGACCCTTGCGCTGCTAGCCATTGCGCTGATCTATTTCATCGGCTGCATGTTCGTCGACCCGATCGTGGTGATCCTGGTCTTCACACCGATCCTGGCACCGCTGGTCGAAGCCGCTCAGCTCGACCCGGTCCTGGTGGGTACGCTGGTGGTCCTGCAGGCAGCCATCGGTTCGGCAACCCCGCCCTTCGGGGTCGACCTGTTCACCGCCATCGCCGTCTTCCGACGGCCGTACCTGGAGGTGATCCGCGGCACGCCGCCGTTCATCGCCATCATGATCCTGGCCACGCTGCTGGTGATCTTCTTCCCCGAGATCGCCCTGTTCCTGCGCGATCTCGCCTTCGATTAAGGCGTCGCAAGGGCTTCAGCGCAGCCGGAAGTCGATGGTCACATTCAGCTCCAGGCGCTCGAAGGACTCGTCTTCGGGGATCTCGGGCATCCGCACCGACTGGATCATGCGCTCGACCTCTTCATCGAAGAGTTCGTGCTCTGACGGCTCGGCGATCTCCCACTCGAGGACGTTGCCGTCGGCATCGAGAACGAAGGTCAACCCCACCGTGCCTTCCAGGCGCCGGCGCTCGGCCGAACGGGGATAGCGCTGCTCCGACTGCAGGGCGCGGTGGACATCGGCCAGGAAAGAGTCCGAAACGTCCGATTCGGTGCCGACCTCCGCCTCCTGCGGCGGCCCCTCGTCGGGGTCATCGTCCTCTTCCTCCACCTCGTCCTCTTCCGGCTTGGGCTCCGGTTCGGGGTCCGGTTCGGGTTCGGGTTCGGGTTCGGGTTCGGGTTCCGGCTCGGGTTCGGGCTCCGGCTCCG
>NZ_JAJNRD010000030.1:0-27716 GCF_022228055.1 Halorhodospira sp. 9621 | reverse complement strand
GGGCGGGACCGTGCAGGAGGGCTTCGCCGCCGTCGCCCATGACACCCCCATGCTCTCGCTGGACAACGCCTTCGAGGGCGAGGATCTGGTCGAGTTCGACCGCCGCATCCGCGACCGGCTCGGCGTGGCCAGCGTGCTCTACACCGGTGAGCCGAAGCTCGACGGCATCTCGCTGAGCCTGACCTACGAGGACGGTGTGCTGGTGCGTGCCGGGACCCGGGGCGATGGGCAGAGCGGTGAGGACGTGACCCACAACGTGCGCACCGTCGGCAGCGTGCCGCTGCGCCTGCGCGGCAGCGGCCATCCGGCGCGGCTCGAGGTGCGCGGCGAGGTGGTGATCCGAAAGGAGGATTTCGAGCAGCTCAATCAGGCCCGTCTCGAGGCGGGCGAGCGGCCCTTCGCCAACCCGCGCAACGCTGCCGCCGGGTCGCTGCGGCAGCTCGACCCGCGGATCACCGCGCAGCGACCGCTGACCCTGTTCACCTTCGGCGTCGGCGAGCCGCTGGCGCTGGGGGTGGCCACCCACTGGGAGGTGCTCGAGCGCCTGGCCGAGTGGGGCTTTCGCACCACCGCGCCGCTGGAGCGCCTGGAAGGCGTGGCCGCGTGCCAGGCCTACCGCGAGCGGCTCATCGAGGACCGGGATGCACTGCCCTTCGAGGTGGACGGCGCCGTGTTCAAGGTCGATGACCTGGCCGCCCGCGAGCAGCTCGGCTTCACCGCCCGCGCCCCCCGCTGGGCCCTGGCCTTCAAGCTCCCGGCCCGGGAGGCGACCACCGTGGTCGAGCGGATCGTCCCCTCGGTGGGACGCACCGGCAAGGTCACCCCCCTGGCCCGGCTGCAGCCGGTGGAGGTGGGCGGTGTCACCGTTGCCCGCGCCAGCCTGCACAACGCCGACGAGCTGGCGCGCATGGACGTGCGCGAAGGCGATACCGTCATGGTGCGCCGTGCCGGCGACGTCATCCCGCAGATCACCGCCGTGATTCACGACAAGCGCCCGCGGCAGGCCGAGCCGTGGCGCTTCGAGGAGCGCGTGCAGACCTGCCCGGAGTGCGGTTCGGCGGTGCAGCGCATCGAGGGCGAGGCGGCCCACCGGTGTGTGGGCGGCCTCTACTGCCCCGCGCAGCGCGAGGGGGCCATCCTCCACTTCGCCTCCCGCCGCGCCCTGGACATCGACGGGCTGGGCGAGAAGATCGTCGAGCAGCTGGTGGCCAAGGGGCTGGTGGCCGACCTGGCTGATCTGTTTCGCCTGAGCCACGCCCAGTTGGCCGGGCTCGAGCGTATGGGCGACAAGTCCGCCGATAACCTCCTCGCCGCCCTCGAGCGGGCGCGGCGTACAACGCTGGCGCGGTTCCTCTACGCCCTCGGGATTCCCCATGTCGGTGAGGTGACCGCGCGCCGCCTGTCCGAAGCGGCCTACGGTCTGACGGCCGCGATCCCCCGCGGCGATTTGGGCCGGCTGCGAGAGGCCGCCGGCGTGGAAGCGGGGACGGCGATCACCAGCGAGGCGCTGTTGCGGGTGATGGCGGCCCCGGCCGAGGAGCTCGAGGCCGTGGAGGATGTCGGCCCGGTGGTGGCGCGGGCCATCGCCGGCTTCTTTGCCGAGCCCCACAATCGCGACGTGGTCGATCACCTCTGCGCCGCCGGGGTCCGCTGGCCTGAGCCGGAACCGCCGGAGCAGGTCGCCGCGTCACCCCTGGCCGGCTGCACCCTGGTGCTCACCGGCACCCTGGAGGGCCTGACCCGGGACGAGGCCAAGGCCGCCATCGAGGCGTGTGGCGGTCGGGTGACCGGCAGCGTCTCGAGCCGGACCGACTACCTGGTGGCGGGGGCGGATGCCGGCAGCAAGCTGAACAAGGCCCGGGAACTCGGTGTCGAAATCCTCGATGAAGCCGGCCTGCGGGAATTGCTCGGCGAGCGCGGGGCGTAGCCACTGCGCAGCGGGCCCGGGCCGGTTTTCCCCGAAGCGGCCCAGGGGATTGGTATACTTTGCCGCACCTCTCCAACCGGTGAACCGATCGAGACTCCATGCCCGTCAGAGCCCGTAGCCGCATCCAGACCTTCCTCCTGTGGGGCGCCAGTGCCCTGATCGTGATCGGTGCCGTGGCGCTGTTCCGCGCCGACCTGGGTACCGGCGCCGGCCCCGGCGGGGAGCGCGAGAGCGCCGCCGTAGCCGTCGAAGTGGAGCCGGTGGAGCGTCGCGACCTGAAGGATGTGCGCCGCTTCGACGGCAACCTCGAGGCGAATGTGCGCTACGAGCTCGCCCCCAAGGTCACCGGTGAGCTGCGCAGCCTGGAGGTGCGCATCGGTGACACCCTCGAGCCCGGCGACCTGATCGCCCGGCTCGATGATCAGGAGGTGGCGCAGGAGGTGGCCGAAGCCGAGGCTGGCCTCGAGGTAGCACGCGCGCAGCTGGCCGAGAGCCAGGCGGCCCTGGCCTCCGCCGAGCGCGACCTCAACCGCACCCGCGAGCTGAGGGAGCGCGAGATCGCATCCGCCGCCGAGCTGGAGGCGGCCGAAGCCCAGGTGGCCGCCGAGCGCAGCCGCGTGCAGCTGGCGCGCGCGCAGATCGCCCAGCAGCAGGCGGCGCTGAGCGCCGCGCAGATCCGCCGCTCGTTCACCGAGATCCGCGCCGACTGGGACGACGGCGAGCGGGTGGTCGGCGAGCGTTTCAAGGACCCCGGTGCCACGGTCAGCGCCGGCGAGGCGATCCTGACCCTGCTGGATGTCTCGCAGCTGCGGGCCGAGGCGTTCGTCACCGAACGGGAGTACGCCCGCCTGATGCCCGGCCAGGCCGCGCGGCTGCGCGTCGAGGGCTACCCGGATACCGATTTCCCGGCCGAGGTGGCTCGCCTGGCCCCGCTGTTCAGCGCCACCACGCGCCAGGCCCGGGTGGAATTCACCGTGCCCAACCCCGAAGGCCGCCTGCGTCCGGGCATGTTCGCCCGCCTGGCGGTGGAGGTCGGGCGCGCCGAGGACGTGGTCACCGTCCCCCGCGAGGCGGTCATCCAGCGCGGCGGCCGGTCCTCGGTCTTTCTGCTCAAGGAGGCCGAGGAGGGTCCGCCGCGGGTGCGCCTAGTGCCGGTGGAGACCGGTCTGCGTGCCGGGGGGCGCGTCGAGGTGCGCCCGCAGGCGGAGGGCGAGGCGCCCCTGAGTGGCGCCGTGGTGACCCTCGGTCAGCACCTGCTCGCCGACGGCAGTCGCGTCGAGGTGGTCGGCGAGCCGGGTAACGAGGTGGCCGCGCCGTGAAGATCGCCGCCTTCTGCGCCCGGCGTCCGGTCTTTACCGTGATGGTCACGCTGATCGCCGTGACCCTGGGCCTGAACGCCCTCGACCGGCTGCCGGTGGACCTGCTGCCGGAGATCGAATACCCCACCCTGCGCATCTCCACCAACTACCCGGGCGCGGGCCCCGAGGAGGTGGAGTCGCAGATCGTCGAGCCCATCGAGAACGCTGTTGCCCCGGTGGCCGGGGTGGAGCGCATCGAATCGGTCTCAGCCGAGGATCAGGGCGACGTCAGCCTCTCCTTTGCCTGGGGGACCGATCTGGAGGCCGCGGCCAACGACATCCGCGAGCGGCTGGATCGGATCGTCCGCGATCTGCCGGACGAGGCCGATCGGCCGCGGCTGCGCTTTCTGGACCTCTCCGACCGTCCCGTTCTGGTTATCGGTTTGTCTGCCGAGCTCGATCCCATCGAGTTGCGCTCTCTGGCCGAGGACCGCATTCGCGACCGCCTGGAGCGGGTGCCCGGGGTCGGGGCCCTGGATATCTGGGGCGGTCTTGAGCGAGAGATCGAGGTTGCAGTGGATCCGGGGCGTCTGCGCGCCGCGCAGCTCTCCCTGGAGGATGTTCGTGAGGCCATTGCGGATGCCGACTTCGAGGTGGCCGCCGGGCGCCGGGCGGAGGGCCGCCTGGAACTCGGGCTGCGCGTGCCGGGGCGGGTGACCGACCTCGACGCGCTGCAGGGGTTGCCGGTGGCCCGCGGGGAAGACGGATCGCTGGTCCGGCTGGGGCAGTTGGCGCAGGTCCGCGACACTCACGAGGAGGAGACGCGGCGTATCCGCATCGACGGTGAGCCGGGGATCCGCCTGGCGGTCCGCGGTCGCTCCGACGCCAACACCGTGGCGACGGCAGAGCGGGTGCGCGCGGAACTGGAGCAGCTGCGCAACGAGTTGCCCCAGGTCAGCCTGACGCCAGTGCGCGACACCGCCGTCTATATCGAGCGCTCGATGCAGAACCTGGGGCGGGCGATCCTGCTCGGCGGTGTGCTAGCGCTGGTGGTGCTGCTGATTTTCCTGCGCGACCTGCGCGCCGCCATGGTGGCCGCGGTGGCCATCCCGGTGTCGCTGGTCACCACCTTCGCCCTGGTCTACTTTGCCGGTTTCACCCTGAACCTGATGACCCTGGGCGGTATTGCGCTCGGCGTGGGGCTGATGGTCGACAACGCCATCGTGGTGCTGGAGTCGATCATGGCCCGCCGCGAGCGCGGCCTGGCCCCTTATGAGGCGGCGGTCAACGGCACCCTAGAGGTGGCTCCGGCGGTGACCGCCAGCACCCTGACCACGCTGGCTATCTTCGTGCCGCTGGTCTTTCTCGAGGGGATCGCCGGGGCGCTATTCACCCAGCTCGCCTGGGTGGTCGGCTTCGCCCTGTTCGGCTCACTCATTGTGGCCTTCACCGTTGTGCCGATGCTCGCCGCCCGATTGCCCCAGCGCTCCGAAGGGGTGGCCCGGGTGGCCTGGTACCGAGCACTGGAGCGTGGCTACCGGCGTCTGCTCGGCGGTGTGCTCAGTCGCCGCGGCGCCGTGATGGGCCTGGCCACGGCGCTGGTGGTGCTGGCGGTGGCTATCGTGCCGCGGCTCGGCACCGAGCTCATGCCCGGCACCGACGAGGGCGACATCCGCATGAGCTTCGAGTGGGAGCCGGGGGTGTCGCTGGCGTTCATGGACGAGCGCATGCGCCGGATCGAGCAGCGGGCCGTCGCCATGGTGCCCGAGGCCGAGCACTGGGTCTCCAGTTCCGGCACCGGCGGCTTCCGTGCCGGCGGCGGGGACACCAGCCGCCTGGACTTCTCCCTGGTCTCGGTCACCGAGCGCGATCGCAGCACCGAAGAGGTGGCCGACGAGCTTCGCGAGGCCTTCCAGGCCACCCCCGGCGCCGAGGTGCGCGTGCGCGCCCGGCAGACCCGGCCGACCCGCGGTGGCTTCGGCGCCGAGGGCGAGGAGCTGACCATCGAGGTCTTCGGCTTCCAGCGCGAGACCCTGGACCGCGTGGCCGGCGCCATGGAGGAGCGGGTCAGCCGGGTGGAGGGGGTCACCGACGTGCGCACCGGTCAGGACCGCTCGGCGCCGGAGGAACAGCTGCACATTGACCGGGCCCGGGCGGCGGATATGGACGTCTCGGTCAGCCGCATCGCCAATACCATCGAGGTGGCCGTGGCGGGTGCCCGCGCCGGGCTCTATCGGGATACCGGCGAGGAGGTGGCGATCCGTGTGCGCCTGGCCGATGCCCGGCAGATCGAGCGTGAAGAGCTGCTCGATCTCACCGTGCCCAACCGCAGCGGTGAGCTGGTGGCTCTGCACAGCCTGGTCAATGTGGTGGAGGGCGAGTCGCCGCTGACCATCGAGCGGCGCGACCGCCAGCGGGTGACCACGCTGCAGGCCAACATCAGCGGCCGGGATCTCGGTTCGGTGGTGGCCGACGCCCGCGCCGAGCTGGCCGGGGTCCCGGTGCCGCGTGGCTACGGCTGGCGCATCGGTGGCGACTACGAGGAGCAGGCCGAGGCGCTGAGCCAGCTGACCATCACCCTGCTGCTGGCGGTGGCCCTGGTCTACATGGTCATGGCCTCGCTCTACGAATCCCTGCGCAATCCCCTGGTGGTGATGTTCACGGTGCCCCTGGCCGGTGTCGGCGTGGTGGGGATGCTCTGGGCCACCGGCACCACCATCAGCGCGCAGTCGTTCATCGGCATCATCCTGCTCGCCGGGATCGTGGTGAACAACGGCATCCTGCTCGTCGACCGCGCCAACCGCAGCCTGGTCCGCGGGGCCCCGCCGCGTCAGGCGGTGCTCATCGCCGGGCGACGACGGCTGCGCCCGGTGCTCATGACCTCGCTGACCACCGGCCTGGCCCTGCTGCCCTTGGCACTGGGCATTGGCGAGGGCGCCGAGGCGCAGGCCCCCATGGCCCGCGCCGTGCTCGGCGGTTTGATCACCGGCACCCTGATCACCCTGGTGGTCATCCCGGTGGTCTTCACCCTGTTCCACTCGGCGAAGGGCAGACGGCATGCGATGGTGTGACTGCGGCTGGCGCCGCCCGCTGACCGGCGGCCTGCTCCTGGGCGCGGCGCTGCTGCTCGCCGGCCGCGTGGTGGCCGGCGGCGACGAGGCGTGGGAGCTGAGCCTGGAGGAGGCGGTCTACAGCGCTGTCGAGCACAATCCGGCGCTCCAGGCCGAGCGCCTCGGCCCGGTGGTGGCGGGCACCTTTGAGCAGATCGAGCTGGGGGCGTTCGATCCGGAAGTCTTCCTAGAGGGGGACTACCGGCGGCGGCAGCTGGAGCAGATCGGCCTTGAGACGGGTCGGGCGCGGGATACCGATCGCACCGACGTCGGGCTCTCGGCCGGCATCAGTCAGCGTCTGCCTATGGGGGCCGAGTGGCGCCTGTCGGTGGTCCAGGACTTCGACGAGGATCGTGAAACCGGGCAGGAGCTTCATACCAGTGGCCTGCAGCTACGGCTCAGCCAGCAGCTCCTGCAGGGCCGGGGGCGAGCGGTCAACCTGGTCAGCCTGCGCCAGGCGGAGCTGGAAACCCTGCGCTCGGAGCACGAGCTGCAGGGCTTCGCGCAGCAACTGGTGGCGGACGTGGAGTCGGCGTATTGGGATTTCGTGCTCGCCGACCGCGAGATCGCCATCTTCGAGGAGTCCCTGCAGCTGGCCGAGCAGGAGGTGGAGCGGGCCGAGCAGCGGATCGAGCTGGGCGACCTGGCCGAGACCGAGCTGGCCCCGCTGGAGTCCGAGGCCGCCCTCCGCCGCCAGGAGCTGATCGATGCGCGCAGCCGCCGCGAGGCGGCGCGGCTGGAGCTGCTGCGCTTGATCGGCAGCGAGGATCAGCTCCAGGAGGATCGAGAGATCGAGCCCCTGACCGACCCCGAGCGCCTGGTCGTCGAGCCCGATCCGGTGGCCGAGCACCTGGCCCTGGCCCTGGAGCGGCGCCCGGAACTCAATCAGGCCCGCCTGGATCTGCGCAGCGAGAACCTGCAGGTTACCCGGACGCGGAATGGCTTGTTGCCCGAGCTCGAGTTGTTTATCCAGTTGGGCAGCAGTGGATATGCCGATTCTTTCAGCGGTGCGCCCCGGGACCTGGACGGGTCCAGCTACGACGCGCAGGTGGGGATTTCCCTGGGACGCTCGCTGACCAATCGCGCCCCTGAGGCGGAGCACCGCCAGGCGCTGACCCTGCGCAACCAGGCCAATCTGAGTCTGAGCAATATGGCCCGCTTGGTGCGCCACGATGTCCGCACGGCCCATCTGGAGCTGCAGCGGGCGGCCGCCCAGATCGAGGCGAGCCGTGCCACCCGCCGTGCCCGCGAGGAGCAGGTGCGCGCAGCAGATGAGCGCTTCCGGGCCGGGGATGCGACCGCCTTCGCCGTGGTCCAGGCCCAGCGCGATCTGCTCGAGAGTCGGATCAGCGAGGCGGCGGCGCAGGTGGAGTACCGCACCGCGCTGGTCGAACTCTACCGGCTGGATGGTACGCTGCTGGAGCGTCGCGGCATACAGGCGGCGACCGACGAGGGTGCGCCGCACTGAGGCGGATACCAAGGAGCCGTGGCCCATGACCAACCCGCTGGACTACCCGCGCTTTCCCTTTCGTGCCGGGGCGAGCGCGATGACCACGGCCCCCCTGTCGGCGGTCTGGGAGCAGTGCGTGTCGATCGGCGGGCCCAACCGCTACTACTACATGAACCCGCTGTGGAGCCTGCGCGAGTCGTTGGATGCGCTGCTCGGCGGTCGCGGGCTCAGCCGGGGGCGGCCGCTGCATACCGACCTGCGCCCCGGCGATGTCATCGACTCATGGCGGGTGCTGGTGGTGGAGCCGCGGGAGCGTCTGGCGTTGGGCTTCGGCATGAAGGCCCCGGGGACCGGGGTGCTGGAGTTCACCGTCCGGCCCCATGAGCAGCAGACCCGCGTGCGGGTGACCGCGTATTGGTCCCCGCGGGGGGTGCCCGGGCGCATGTACTGGTACGCCATGGAGCCCGCCCACGCCATCCTGTTCAAGGGGCTGGCCCGCGCCATCTGCCGCCGCGCGGAGACGCGGGCGAGTGGTTGAGCCCCTTCTTTGACACACCGCGAGCGCGTGCCGGATCCTGATCCCTTCTGAACCGCATTGTCGGGAGCTGGAGGACCATGAGCGAGCCGCACATCGAATACCTTCAGGGCGAGGAGATCGGCCAGCGTTTTGAGCAGATCGCCGCGCTGCGGCTGCAGGTCTTCCGGGAATGGCCCTACCTCTACGACGGCAGCATGGAGGAGGAGCGGTACTTCCTGCGCTTTTACCTCGACGCCCCGTGGGCGTTGGCCACCGTGGTTGTGGATGGCGACGAGGTGGTCGGGCTGTCGACGGCCATGCCGCTGACGGACGAGTCCCCGCGGATCCAGAAGCCGTTTATCGATGAAGGCTTCGATCCGGGGCAGGTGTTCTACCTGGCCGAGTCGATCCTCCTGCCGGCCTATCGCGGCCGGGGGTTCTACCGGCACTTTTTCGATGTCCGGGAGCGCCATGCTCGAAGCTGTGGCGACTACCAGTGGGCCACCCTGTGCACTGTGGTCCGTGATCCGGCCCATCCGCTCCGCCCGGCGGACTACCAGCCACTGGACCCCGTCTGGCGGCACTTCGGGTATACGCCCCGCGAGGAGCTGATCGCCTACTACCCTTGGAAGCAGGTCGACGAGCCTGCGGAGACCGATAAGCCCCTGCAGTTCTGGATCAAGCAGTTGTGAAGGCGCTGCGGCGGGATCCCGGCCGAGGGCGTGGCCGGACGGGGAGGAGTGATGCGCATCGAGCCCAAGCCTCTGAACGCCTATCCCTGGTACCTGCGCCCGTTCTTCTGGAACCAGCGCCGCAAATACGGTGAAGTCCTCCAGCCGGGGCTGCTTTGGGGGCGCTCGCCCAGGGTCTTTGCCGCCTTGGCTCTGCTTTTCGGTGCCCTGGAGCGCAGACGCAGCCCCCTGGATCCGGCGCTGCGCTCGCTGGTTACCGTCCGTGTGTCACAGATCAACCACTGCGCGTTCTGCATCGATATCAATACCCGCACGCTGAACCGGCGCGGCGTTGACTGGACGAAGATCACTGCGCTGTCCGAGTGGCGGCAAAGCGATGCCTTCGACGAGCGTGAGCGGGCCGTGCTGACCTACACGGAGGCCATGACCTGCAGTGATGCCGGGGTTCGGGATGAGCACGTTGACGCCTTGCGGCCCTACTTCGACGAAGACGGGCTCGTGGAGCTGACCGGTCTGATCGCCTTCCAAAACATGTCGAGCAAGTTCAACAGTGCCCTCGACGTGCCGGCCCAGGGGTTCTGTCAGGCGCCTGGCAGGAGCCGGGTGAAAGGCGGCCGGCCCGGCGCCGACTGAGCCGCGCCGCCCGGTGCCGCGTTTACGTTCGGGTTGCCGACGGCGGTGGCCCCTCCACGGCAGCCCCGTCCGGTGCCGTGCGCGGGAAGAGGAACGAGGCCGCCGCCACGAGGAGTGCGAGCGTTGCGAAGGCCACGAACGCCTCCGTGTAGCCGGCCTGCGCGATGGCCCAGCCGACCAGCGGCGATCCGAGGGCCTGGCCGACGGTGATCGCCAGGAAGGGGACCACCGGTCCCAGCGAGGGCCGTTGACGCAACAGTCGGACGCCGGTAACCAGGTACAGTCCGGTTAGGGTCATGAACGCCCAACCGAAGACGCCGGCCGAGAACAGCGCGACCCACCACTCGCCCGGGGCGATGGCCACGAGCCCGGTGGCAGCGCCGAGGGCGACCAGCGCCATGGCCTGGGTGGTGGGGGCGCCAAACCGGTCACCGAGGTCACTCGCCCACGCCCCGGCTAGACCGGTGATGCCGACGGCCAACCAAAGCAGCCCGGTGAGCCTCTCGGGAAGATCGCCCATTTCCACGACCAGGTCGGGCGCGAAGATCCAGTAGGCGGACGAGGTCAGGCCCATCGCGACGCAGAACACGGTCAGCCCGACCACTGGCAGCCACCGCCCGGGTTCGTAGGCCCCGGAGGCCGGAGCGTTGTCGCCGGGCTGCGCCCTTGCCGTCTTCGGGATCAGGAACAGGGCGGCAATGACGCCCATGGCTGCGAGGGCCGCGAACGAGCCGTAGGCCAGGCGCCAGGCCCCGCTGAGCAGTAGTACCGTGGGGACGCACAGGATCAGGCCGAAGCTGGTGCCGGCGTTCATCACGGCGTTGACCCGCCCGCGGAGGTCGGCCCGCACGGCCACCTGCGCACCGGCGGACAGCGCCGGCATCATTAGCCCGGTGGAGATGCCACAGGCGAAGACGCCGGCGCCGAGCGTCAGCGCGTCAGCCGCCTGGCTGATCAGCATAAGGCCACCGAACGCAAAAAGACCGGAGACCACGGCCGCGTAGCGCGGACCGAGGCGGTCGACGATAGGTGACGCGATCAGGCTGGCGAAGCAGAAGCTGACAAAGGCCATCGAACTGATGACGCCGACGGCGTCTGCCGAGAGCCCCAGCTCTGTGCGGATGGCGGGGACGAACAGCCCGAACGCGTATCGGGCGAGCCCGAAGGCGACCGCGATCAGTCCGGCCCCGAGAACAGCGTAGCCGACAGCACCCACGGGCCTCATGATTCCGCACCCTGCGCAGTCGCGAGGACGGCGGGGATAATCCCCTGCAAGTGCTCGGTGGCGGCGGCCGCGCCGAGCACCGGGACCAGGGCGTTGGCCCCCTCAAGCACCATCAGCAGGCGTTCCGCCAGCTTCGGATCGCCTCTCGAGCGGTCGCGTTCCAGGGCGTCGCCGATGACGGCGAGGAGCTCGCGCTTGAGCCGGCGACCCTGCTCGGCGATCACCGGATGATCCTGCTCGTACTCGGCGATGGCCTTGAGGACAATGCACCCGCGACCGGGGGTGGTCTCCAGCCAACGGCAGTGGCGTTGTGCCAGTGCGGTGACGGCCTCACCCGGCGCCGCGTTGTCGACGGCAGCGCGCAGATCCTGGAGATAGCGCTCGTAGCGGCGGGCGAGCACCGCCTCCACCAGTGCCTCCTTGGATGGGAAGTGGTTGTACAGCGTCATCCGGGCGACCCCCGCCTGGGTGATGACGCGGTCGATACCCGTGGCGTGGAAGCCGGCCGAGTAAAAAAGCCGCTCGGCCGTGTCGAGCAGATTTTCGCGCTTGCTGTTGATCATGCGATACACCGGATCAGATAGAACGATCTGTCTAGTCTGGGGTAGAGGTCGCGACCTCGTCAATGGACCGGGCTGCGCTCACGCCTCCTCTTGCTCCTGCGGCGGCGGATCCGTGAAGCTCAGCGAGCTATAGCGGGCGAAATACAAGCGTCGGGGACCAGTGATTCGGCGGCAGGCCGACTTTGTTGCCGGGCCGTCGTGGTCGCACCTCTCGCTCAAGGCCGAGGGATTGCTATGGGCGGCTGATGGATCGTGTGCAGATGCCCGGAGGGGATGCGGGGGAGCGACGGGGTGGGGCCGCCCTGGGTAGCTCCGGCCCCCAGCCCGCATGGGCTGGGGGCCGAGGAAGGATCCTACTCCCAGCCGTCGTAGGGGAGGAGGTCCTCATAGATCTCGTCGCTGCGATAAGTCTCGACGCCGAAGAGTAGGCGGCCGCGCTTCTCGATGCTGTCGGCCATGGTGCTGACGAGGTCGAGCGCATCTAGGGCTTGGGTGTTGCTGTACTCGGTCAGGTATGTCTCGGCCAGTTCCGGCTCCCCGGAGGCGATCAGAGCCCCGGCCATGGCGTGCACCTGTTCTTGCTCGGCTCGCCGCGCCGCCTCATACGCGGTCAGCGCCTCCTCGACCTCCGGGTAGAACGCCTCGTAGCGCTTCTCGTGGGCCGGGCCGGCATTCCACAGGGATCCGCCCATGGCGTGGAAGAGGCGCTTGAACTCCCGGAAGGCGTAGCGGCTGGCTTCCTGCTCGAAGAGTTCGGGCGGCAGGAACTGGGCGTCCTCGTCCTGGCTCAGGTAGCGGTGCCACTTGAACTCGACCGGAACGTCTTCCTGGCCAATGTAGTGCGGCATGAACGGGCTCGCTGACGAGGGTGCCACGGTCGCCCAGAGGGTCTGCAGTGTGTGGTGCTCGAGGTCGTCCCGCAGGTGGGCGACCGTCCCGTAGCCCGCCGTCTGGCTGGTGATCTTCGGCGAGCGCACGGCCTCCTTCATGTCGCTCAGCGAGACCGGCTCACGCGCCTCAAGCCAGCGCTCCATCTCGGCGACCGCCGGCGCGCGCATCTGCATGCCGTCCTGCTCGGGCTGCCGATCCGTGCCATAGACCTCATTGAAATGGAAGGCGCCGTCTTGCTCCGGATCGTACCACCCCTGCTCCTCGGCGAAGGAGATAAGGTGCTCGGCACCCATGTAGTCCGGGTGGTCCTGGAAGTCCGCGGGTATCTCGCCGATGTAGCCGGGACGAGAAACCCGTACCTCGTCCGGCGCCAGGCGCTTAGCAGCCCAGAGGCCCTCTCCGCCGGCGAGCTGGATCAGAATCCATCCTTCGTCCTCGTCGGCGAACAGGTGCGAGTTGCCGCCGTAGGTCGCGTGGCCGTGCTCCTCGACCATCTCGCCAACGAGTGCGGTCGCGCCCCTCGCCGACTCGGCACGCTCCATGGCGATCTGCGCATGATCGCTGTAGGAGAGGCCGCGCTGGGGCGTCGGGGTCATCTCGACGAGTTCCTCGCGGGACGGCGACCAGATATCCCGTGCCGCCAGCCCTTGCTCGTTGAGGCCGCCGTTGACCAGCGGGGGCGGGAAGCCGGCCCACGAGGTGTAGCGCACGGCAATGTACTTGTTCGTCTGGCTTGCCTGCGGGATCTCGATGCGCTCGCCGGGGATGTCGGCCTGGTCTGTGATGCCTACCTCCATCGTGGCGCCAGGCTCATGTGACTGCGCCGGGATGACCTCGATGAAGTGGCTCGATGGCTCATCGCCGTAGCCGCCGAGCAGGACGCTACCATCCTCGGTCAGCTCGTGGCCGACGTAGAGCCCTACGCTCTTGCCTCGCTCCTCCTTGGGGTAGGTCGCGGGCGTGGCTGCGAGCAGTTCGCTCGCCTCGCCTCCGGCCAGGGTGGGTGCGCTGGCAGCGCCGCCGATCATCAGTGCCGGTGCGGCGAGGGTGATCAGGCGTTGCGGCAAGATTGCCTCCGGTTGGTTGCTTCCATCATGGATGAACCGTGAAGGCACGCCTCACTCTCGCCCGCAGGCGCAAGGCGTACACTTCCGGGAAGGCGGTGAGAAGGTTGGGAAGATGGCGGAAGGGGAGGGATTCGAACCCCCGGTGGGCAGGGCCCACAGCTGATTTCGAGTCAGCCGCCTTCGTCCGCTCGGCCACCCTTCCTAAGCCTTTTAGGATAGCCAGTAAGGGCGGGCTGCTGCAAGGGGTTACGGCGCGCGTGGTGTGTCGGTGAAGGTGACCGAGCGGTAGCGCGCGAATTGCAGGGTCCTGGACCAGTAGTCCGGGGGCAGGCCGGCCTTGAGCTTGAGCTGAGCGAGGAACTCCTGCGGGTCCGGTAGGCCCTCCCAGACCGCGGGCAGGAAGGTGGCGCGGCGCAGACCGTCGTGGAGGATCAGGCCGTCCTCGCCGGGGACCAGCTCTTCGAGCAGTTGCGCCTCGTGCTCCACCTCCAGGGGTTCGGCCTCGCCGAGGACGGCGACCTTGACGGTCAGCGCGTCGAGTTCTTCGCGGGTGACGGGGTCGAAGCGCGGATCGCTAAAAGCGGCCTCCAGGGCCGAGTCCATGACACTGCGCACCAGCGGTTGGCGGGGCACCAGGCTGCCCATGCAGCCACGCAGCACGTCGCCCTGGTGGAGCGAGACGAAGGCGGCCCCGGGCCGGGTCAGGGCCTCCGGCAGGCCCGAGGCGATGGGCAGCGGCTCGCCCACCTCCTGCTGGTGGGCGATGTTCTGCCGGGCGAAGCGGGGCAGGAGGGCGCCGTGCTCCGACGGGACGTCGGTGCCGATGGGAGTTTGCTCAGTGGAAGACATAGCTGCCATACCCTACGACCGAGGAGCGATCGCCGGTGACATCGCCGGAGTTGCATTGCGCAATCGTCTGCGCCTGCAGGCCGTGCTTGCGCGCGAACCACAGCAGCCCGCGCAGCGGGGCGGCGCCGCAGGCCCGCTGCGGGGTGATCTGCTCGAAGGTGCCGGCCTCGATGGCCGCGGTGGTCTCGGCGTCGAGCTGCCGGGCAGTGGGGTCGTCGTGGAAGTGGCTCAGGTCCGAGCTGACCACCACCAGGGTGTCCGGTTGCCAGAAACGCTCGATCAGGCGGCCGCACGCCTCGGCCGGACCGCGGCCGACCACCAGGGGGAGAACGTCGAAGTCCTCGAGCAGGGTCTGCAGGAAGGGCAGATGGACCTCCAGGCTATGCTCGCGTGCGTGGGCCGTGTCGTCGATGTGCACGCTATCCAGTGCCAGCGCCTTTCGGCGCAGGGTGTCGCTAACGGGCACCGTGCCTAGCGGGGTCGCCAGGGCGTCGGCCATCGGCAGGGCGATGCCGCTGAGGTCGACGAAGTGGGCCGGTCCGAGCAGCACCACGTGGCGCAGTTGCTGGCGGATCGGGGCGATGCGCTGATAGCCCCGCGCCGCGGCGGCACCCGAGAACGGGTAGCCGGCATGGGGGAGCACCATGGCGCGGGGGGCCCGGGCCGGGTCCTGTTCCGGCTCGCCGGCCTCGGCGAGCAGTTCCTGGACGGACCGGCGCAGGGCTTCCGCCTCGCCGGGGTAGAAGCGTCCGGCGACGGCAGGGGGGCGAACCGAGGGCGTGGTCTCGTGCATGGGCGTGACCTCCCGTGGCGAAGGAACCGCAATGTCGATGAACCCGTCTAAACTTTAGACGATTCAACCCGAGCGCGGTTTCCGAGCGATCATGAATCAGACCACGACCCCTGTACCAAGAGAGCGCGATCCCGCGGACCCGTCCGTCGTGGCCACGCGTTTCTGGAGCCGGTGTGACGACGGGCGGCTCCAGTGCGACCTCTGTCCGCGCCACTGTCGCCTGAAGGACGGGCAGCGGGGGCTGTGCTTCGTGCGTATGGCCCGGGGCGGGGAGGTGGTGCTGACCACCTACGGCCGCTCCAGCGGCTTCTGTATCGACCCCATCGAGAAGAAGCCGCTCAACCACTTCCTGCCCGGCTCGTCGGTACTCTCCTTCGGCACCGCCGGCTGCAACCTCGCCTGCAAGTTCTGCCAGAACTGGGACATGAGCAAGTCCCGGGAGATGGACATCCTCGCCGATCGCGCCGAGCCGGAGCAGATCGCCGACGCCGCGGCGGCCCAAGGGGCGCAGAGCGTGGCCTTCACCTACAACGACCCGGTCATTTTCCACGAATATGCAGTGGATGTGGCGGCGGCGTGCCGGGCGCGCGGCATCCGCACGGTGGCGGTGACCGCCGGGTATATCTGCCCGGAGCCCAGGGCGGAGTTCTTCGCTGCCCTGGATGCTGCGAATGTCGACCTCAAGGCGTTCAGTGAGCGTTTCTATCACCGTCTGACCGGCGCCCACCTGGCACCGGTGCTGGATACCCTGCGCTACGTTCGCCACGAAACCGATTGCTGGCTTGAGCTTACCACGCTGCTGATCCCCGGTGAGAACGACAACGATGCCGAGATTGAGGCCATGGCGCAGTGGGTGCTGGAGCACCTCGGCGCGGATGTGCCGATGCACTTCACGGCCTTCCATCCGGCCTTCCGGATGGTGAACCATCCGCGAACGCCGCCGCAGACCCTGAGCCGTGCCCGGGAGATCGCCCTGGCGCAGGGGTTGCGCTATGTCTACACCGGCAACGTCTACGACCCGGAGGGCAGTGCCACCTACTGCCACGCCTGCGGCGAGCGGCTCATTGAGCGCGACCGGTACGAACTCGGTGCCTGGCGGCTGGGCGCCGCCGGCGCCTGCCGGCGCTGCGGGGAGCCGTGCGCCGGGGTCTTCGAGGCCCGCCCCGGGCGCTGGGCGGGGCGGCGCCTACCCTTGCGTTTCAGCTAGTCGCTGCTGGCTTCCCCGGTCCCCGAGGCGGTGCCGATCGGCGCAATCACGCGGACCTTCGCCCAGACCCCTCGTGCGTCCGGGAAGCACAGGGATCCGTCGGCGAAGGTCATCTTCCAGTACGAGATGACCGTGGCGGGGGTCTGCGGGGCGGTGAAGTCGACCTGCAGCGTGACCCGCTCCCCGGGGTCGACCCGCGGGAGCGGTACCGAGGGTTGCAGCGGTACCAGTCGGGCGCCGATCTCCCGGGGGGTACCGGCCGTATCCAGGATGCGGATGTCGTCATCCTGACACGTGAGATAGCGGTCGACCCACGGCTGGTCGCCGAGATTCTGGAGCTGCCAGCCCTTGCGGAAGCGGCTACCCGCCAGCACCGGAGCGCCGTCCGGGTAGTTGAGGTCGCCGATGAAGCCGCTGCGGTCGAGGCCGTTCTCGACGGTCTCCGTGACCCCCGTCGCGTTGGGGTCGTTGCGGAACATGGGCTCGAGCAGTGCCAGCGGGTGGACCTCCAGCGCGTTGGCGATGCGGACGATGGTGCTCATGCTCGGATAGCGCCCCGGTTGCCAGGCGTCGTAGAGGGCCTGACGGCTCATGCCTGCCCGCCGGGCCAGCTCTGCCAGCGGGAGCCCTCGCTCCCGGGCGGTCTTGCGGATGTACTGCTCCAGTTCCGTCTGCATGAGCTCGGGTTTCGTCTTCGTCCGTGGATTAAGCGTAGCCCCGCTGACGGGATGGACTAGGGTAGTGGGCTTTAATCCTTTTTCATAGTAGGGAAACTGGCGCAACTGTCCAGCGATCTGGACGACTCGCACGCCTTGCATGGTCATCCACTGTATAAGGGGGCTACGATCCCCTCGGAAGCTGGCCGAAGTCAGGGCAGTGCAGTTTCGGGTGCGAAGGCTCCTGCCTGTCGGTTCGGCCCGATACGGGGGGCTGTACTGCCCTGACTTCGGCCAGCTGGGGCAGGGCGGAGCCTGGATCCGCCAGCGGTCTGGAATGGACTTCCGAGGTGGTTTGCGTGCGAGGGATCCCGCTGTGTTCCCTGATTGTCTTCGGTGGGCTGGGTCTTGCCCTGGTTTTCGGTGTCGCCTTCACCGCAGCCGGGACGTATCTCGGCCCAGAGAGCCACGCTGCTGAGCCGGCCCGCACGCATCCCGCTTTGCTCACCGCCCACCCGTCGCTCCCCGGCCTGCTGCGCATGCCGGAGGGCGGGCAAGCACCGGCTGGCACGTCGACCTACCTCGTGGCGCTCATCTCAGCCGGGGCAGGCTTCACCGTGGTGGGCCTGTTCGGCCTGTGGCTGCGCCGGCAACTGGTCGTTCCGCTGCAGGAGGCAGCCCGGTCCATCGAGGTTGGGGCGCCGATGCGCCTGCGGGGGATGGCCGGGGCCGTGCGCGAGCTGCGCATGGTCGAGGAGCGCTACAACCGCGCTCGAGAGGCCATGGAGCAGCGCATCGAGGCGCTGGACGAGCAGCTGCATACCGACTGGCTGACCGGGGTGAGCAACCGGCGCGGCCTCGAGGAGGCCTTGCTCGTGGAGTTGGATCGGGCGCGGCGCTCCGGGGCCCCGGTCAGCCTGGTCTTCCTGGATCTCGATGGCTTCAAGGCGCTGAATGATGAGCAGGGCCACGAGTCCGGGGATCGGGCCCTGCAGCAGGTGGCCAGACTGCTGCGCCGGCGCGTACGCGAGGCCGATGCGGTGGCGCGCTGGGGCGGCGACGAGTTCGTGATTCTCTGCCGGGACACCGACTTGGCCGGGGGCGAGGCGTTGGCCCATGCGCTCGCCCGGCGCCTGGCGCAGTGGCCGCGGATGCCGGGTGGGTGTCGGGCAAGCATCGGGGTGAGCGCCTGGCAGCCCGGAGAGGGTTTCCGCGAGTTGATTGCCCGTGCCGACGAGGCCATGTACGACGCCAAGCGCCAGGGTGGTGGGCGCGTCTGCGTCAGGTCAGGTCGCTAAAAAGGTCCTGTTCGCGTTGTCTCGGTTGCAGCCCCGAGAGGCTCACGCCGAGCAGCCTGACCGCCCGGGACCCGGCCTCGGTCTCCGCGAGCAGGGCGGGGATCAGGGCCTCGATGTCCGCCGCCCCGGCGACCGGCCCGTGCGGGGAGACCCGCCGCGTGATGGATTCGAAGTCGGCGTAGCGCAGCTTCAGTGTCACCGTCCGGGCCACCACGCCTTGGCTCTCCAGGCGCGTAGCCACCTTGGCGATGAGCGGAGCCAGCCGCTCGCGGATCTCTTCCGGATCCCGGGTGTCATCCCCGAAGGTGCGTTCGGCACCGATGGATTTCCGTGGTCGGCGCCGCCGGACGGGGCGGTGGTCGATGCCGCGGGCGGCGTCGTGCAGGGTGCCGGCGCGGTTGCCGAGGAACACGTGCAGATCGGCCAGCTCCCAGTCGAGCAGGTCGCCGACCCGGGTGATGCCGAGGCGCTCGAGCCGGGCGGCGGTGGCCGGCCCGACGCCGTGAAGCCTTCGGATTGGCTGAGCGGTGACGTACGCCGGTCCCTGTTCGGGTGGGACGACGTAGAGGCCGTCCGGCTTGCCCTCGTCCGAGGCGAGCTTGGCCAGCAGCTTGTTGTAAGACACCCCCGCCGATGCCGTCAGGCCGGTCTCCTCGCGGATGCGCCGGCGGATCGCCTGGGCCATGTGGGTGGCGGATCCGTGGAAGCGCTGCGAGCCGGTGACGTCCAGGTACGCCTCATCCAGCGAGAGCGGCTCGATGGTGGTGGCGAAGTCGGCAAAGATGCCGTGGATCTGCCGCGAGATGGCGCGGTAGTGGTCGAAGCGCGGGCGCAGGAAGGTGGCGTCCGGGCACAGGCGGCGGGCCCGGGCAGCCGGCTGCGCCGAGCGAATGCCGAAGGTTCGCGCCTCGTAACTCGCCGCGGCGACCACCCCTCGCCCGTCGGGGGACCCTCCCACCACCACCGGTCGTCCACGCAGGCTCGGGTTGTCGCGTTGCTCCACCGAGGCGTAGAAGGCATCCATGTCGATGTGGATGATCTTGCGCGCGGTCATCGCTACAACGCTCAGTCCGCTCGGGTCAGCCACTCCACGCCGGCGGCGGTCACCACCCCGGTGACCACCGCCCAGATGGCCAGGCTACCGATCATCCACTGCGCCGTCTGCCGCCGCCAGGCGCCCAGGGCCAGGGCCATCACTGCCGCCAGGTGGATGCCGGTGAGCACTGGCCCGAGCAGCGCCAGTCCGGGCAGCCCGTAGCGATCCCAGACTCGAGTGGCGCGGTCGCTCCAGCGCCGGCGCACCGGCCCGCGGCGGCGCTCCCACCAGCGAAACAGGGCGATGATGGCGAAAACCGGCAGCGCGTTGCCGATGAATGCGACTACGGTGAGCGGGGTCACCGAGAGCCCCATGGCTGCGCCCATGGGAATGACGACCATGAGCTCCACCCACGGAGTGGCGGCGAGCAGGAAGACGACCGAGTACTTGAGCAGCAGTTCCATAGAGGGGGCCGGCGCATGAATGAGCGGCCCATTCTAAGCGAATCGTCTAGATAAAGAGTTCCGGGGGCAGGGCCCAGTTTGCGGGATCCTCGGCACGCTCGATGCGGTGAGCGGGGTGGCCGTGGTACAGGTCCAGAGTGGGGGGTGGTTCGATCATGCGCTGCGCCGAGATATCGTAGACCACCCGGACACGCGGCTTGTCTGCGGGGCGGTCCCGGGCCTCCAGGACCACGCCGAGCTTGCCGGACGATAGGCGCACCAGGGTGCCCGGTGGATAGATTCCGACGCAGCGCACGAACCGCTGCACCAGCTTACCGTCCAACCCCTGGCCGGCTTCGTGGGCGACGATGCGGAGTCCTTCGGTCGGTGGGCGGCCGCGGTGGTAGGCGCGGATGGCGGTGACGGCATCGTAGATGTCGACAATGGCGGCCATGCGGGTCTCGATGCTCAGCTGCCGGCCGCTCAGGCCGTAGGGGTACCCGGAGCCGTCGATCCGTTCGTGGTGCTGCTCGGCGATGCGCACGGCCAGCGGAGTGGCCTGGGCCGTCTCGCGCAGTAGCGCCGCGCCGCGCCAGGTGTGGTCCTTGACCTGCTGATACTCCTCCGGCGTCAGCGGACCCGGCTTGGAGATGATGGCATCCGGTAGCAGCGTTTTGCCGATGTCGTGGACGATCCCGGCGGAGCCTAGTGCACGTACATGGGGCTCGGGCATGCGCAGGTAGCGCGCGAACGCCATCAGCAGTACGCCGACGTTGACGCTGTGCTGGTAGGTGTAGTGGTCGCGGGAGCGGATGCGCCCGAAGGCGAGCATGGCATCCGGGTGCTCGTGCAGGGCAGCGGAGAGTTCCTCGCTGATGGTGTCGATGTCCTGCATGCGCAGGGCCCGGCCGGCGCGGGCATCCTGCAGCAGCTCGCGCACCGCCGAGCGCGCCTCCTGAGTCAGTTGCCGTGCCCACTGCCGCCCGTCGCCGGCCTTGGCCCGGGCGGGGCGCCGGTGGCTTGGTTCGGCGGCCTGCTGCGCCGCGCCGGAGGTTTCGGGGCGTCCGCGGTGTGGGTCGACCCGCACCCGGGTCAGCCCCATGGCGCGGATCTTGTCGATGCTCGCCTGCTCTAGCTCGAACTGGTTGTACAGGAACGGGTGCATGGCCCACTGCACGCCCAGGTCGACGAGGTACATGCCGGGGCGCAGGTCCTCGACCGGGACCTCGACCGCGTCCCTGGGTGGTGGTCTTTCCACGACTGCTTCCCTCCGCCCGGTTCCCTGCCGGGGATCGCAACCCTGCATTTGAAACTCCAGCGGTCAGCGTAACCCAAACGCCATTTCCCGCAACCCGGAGAGGGGAGCCGTTGGCATTGCCGCACCGCCCTTATATCCTGATCGGGTTCGAGCCCGCCCCGGAGGTCGCATGTTCCTAGAGCGCAACCCGCGATTCGTCAGCCGGCTGACGCGTGAGACCCTCGCGCTGATCATGGCCGGCGGCCGCGGTGGACGGCTCTCCAGCCTCACGGACTGGCGCACCAAGCCGGCGATCCCCTTTGGCGGCAAGTTCCGGCTGATCGACTTCCCGCTCTCGAACTGCATCAATTCGGGGATCCGTCGGGTGGGCATCCTGACGCAGTACAAGGCCCACTCACTGATCCAGCATGTCCAGCGCGGCTGGGGGTTCCTGCGCGGTGAGTTCGGCGAGTTCGTCGAACTCATCCCCGCCCAGCAGCGCATGGACAAGCCGCTGTGGTACTCCGGCACGGCTGATTCGGTCTACCAGAACATCGACATCATCCAGGCCCACGACCCGAGCTACGTGCTGATCCTCGCCGGCGATCACGTCTATAAGATGGACTACGGTGCGATGATCGCCCGCCATGTGGAGTCCGACGCCGACGTCACCGTCGGCTGCGTGCAGGTGAGTCTGGAGCAGGCCCGCGCCTTCGGGGTGATGACCGTCGAGAAGGACGGGCGCGTCACCGCCCTGACCGAGAAGCCGACGCACCCCGAGCCGATGCCGGGCAAGGACGATGTGGCCCTGGTCTCCATGGGTATCTATGTCTTCAACCGCGACTACCTGCTGCAGGTGCTGCGCGAGGACGCCGAGAACTTCGCCAGCTCGCGGGACTTTGGGCGGGACGTCCTGCCCGCGGCCATCCAGCGCGATCACGTCCAGGCCTTCCCGTTCAGCGACCCGGTCAGCGGCAAGCAGGCCTACTGGCGGGATGTGGGCACCGTGGACGCCTTCTACCGCGCCAATCAGGAGCTGATCCAGGAGGAGCCGGAGCTCGATCTCTACGACGACGAGTGGCCGATCTGGACCTACCAGGCGCAGCTGCCGCCGGCGAAATTCATGCATGATCAGAGTGGCAAGCGCGGCATGGCCATCGATTCGATGGTCTCCGGCGGCAACATCATCGCCGGTGCCTCGGTGCGTCGCTCGGTGCTCTTCTCGCGGGTGAAGGTGGGCCCCGGTGCCGAGGTCAAGGAGTCGGTGATCCTGCCCCGGGTGACCGTCGGCGACGGCTGCCGGGTGCGCAATGCGGTCATCGATGAGGGCTGCCGCATCCCGCCGGGGATGGTCATCGGCGAGGACCTGGAGACCGACCGCGAGCGATTCCATGTCACCCCGGGCGGTGTGGTGCTGGTCACCGCCGAGATGCTGGGCCAGGAAGTGGCTCACGTGCGCTGAAACGCCCGCGCTTCGCCGACGCTCGCGTCCCCGCCCATTGCCCCTGATACCAGGAAGCTTGTATGGCTGAGATCCCTGCTGTCGAAGGACTGTTCAACCAATTCGCCATCCTGCTGCTCGTTGCAGCCGTCATTGGCTTTATCGGCACCCGCCTCAAGCAGCCGCTGATCGTATCTTTCATCGCGGTGGGCATCCTGGTGGGCCCGTCTGCGCTTGGCTGGGTGGACGGGCACGAGCCGATGATGGAACTGCTGGCCGAGATCGGTATCGCGCTGCTGCTGTTCATCGTCGGCCTCAAGCTCGATCTGCACCTGATCCGCACCATGGGGCCCGTGGCTCTCGCTACTGGCCTGGGGCAGGTGATCTTCACCTCGGCGGTTGGTTTCCTGATCGCACTGGCGATGGGCATGGAGCCGATCACCGCCCTCTACGTGGCGGTGGCGCTGACCTTCTCGAGTACCATCATCATCGTCAAGCTGCTGTCGGATAAGAAGGAGATCGACGCCCTGCACGGGCGCATCGCCATCGGTTTTCTGATCGTGCAGGACATCTGCGTGGTCCTGGCCATGATCCTGATCACCTCCCTGGCAGCTGGTGAGGGGGACGCCAACGTCGCCGTCGAGGTGGGGCAGGTCCTGCTGACGGGCGTGGCCCTGCTGCTGTTCGTGGGCGTGTTGATGCGCTATGTGCTGCCGCGGCTGCTTAACATGCTGGCGCGCACACCGGAGCTGCTGGTGCTCTTCTCCATCGCCCTGGCTGTGGCGATGGCCACTGGGGGCGATCTGATGGGCTTCAGCAAGGAGGTGGGGGCTTTCCTGGCGGGTATCGCCATCGCATCCACGCCCTATCGCGAGGCGGTGGCCTCGCGGCTGACGGCGCTGCGCGATTTCCTGCTGCTGTTCTTCTTCATCTCCCTGGGCGCGCAGCTGGATATGGGCACCATCGGCGATCAGGTGGTGCCGGCGCTGATCTTCTCGGCCTTCGTGCTCATCGGCAACCCGATCATCGTGCTGATCATCATGGGCTTTATGGGCTACCGCAAGCGCACCGGCTTCCTGGCCGGGCTGACGGTGGCGCAGATCTCGGAGTTCTCCCTGATCCTCGCGGCCCTGGGCATGTCGGTGGGGCACATCGGCCAGGACACCATGGGGCTGGTGACGCTGGTGGGGCTGATCACCATCGGCGCTTCCACCTACATGATCCTCTACTCCAAGCCGCTCTATGAGCGTCTGGCGCCGCTGCTCTCGGTCTTCGAGCGCAGGACCCCGCACGCGGAGATCGCCCTGGACAGTCAGCCGGATCAGCACTACGAGGCCGATGTGGTGATCTTCGGTTTGGGCCGCTACGGGCACCAGCTGGCCAAGAACTTCAAGGCCCGCGGCTGGCGGGTGCTCGGCGTGGACTTCGACCCGACCCTGGTGGGACAGTGGCGGGACGAAGGCCACATGGCCCACTACGGCGATGCCTCGGACCCGGAGTTCCCGCAGACCCTGCCGCTGGGCCGGGCCCGCTGGGTGATCAGCACGGTGCCCGATCGGGACATCGGGGCAACGCTGATCACTGCGCTGCGCGGGGCCGGCTACCGCGGTAAGGTGGCGGTTACGTCCCACTCGCGGATGGATGCTGACTACCTGCGTGGCCACGGGCCCGACCGGGTCCTGCTGCCCTTCGTCGACGCCGCGGAGATGGCCGTGGCCGGGATCACCGGGGGGCAGGGAGGCGGTGAACGATGAGCCTTGAGCGGATCCTGATTGCCAGCGACCTATCGGAACGGGCGGCGCTGGCCGGCGCTCGGTCGGCGCAGTTGGCCGAAGAGGCGGGAGCCGGCGTCGTAGCCGTCTGTGTCGTCGAGGGTGATATCCCGGCCGAGGGCGGCGGTGGCGATCCGCGGGCCACGGTACAACAGGCGGTCGAGGCCGAGCTGCAGCGGGTCACGCCGGGGCACTGGGCATCCGTGCGGGTGCGTTTCGGAGACACGCTTGGTGAGTTGTCTCGGGTGGCCGAGGAGGAGCAGGCTCAGCTGCTCCTCCTTGGTGCCCATGGTCAGCATTTCGCGGCCGACTGGGTGCTGGGGACGACCGCCGAGCAGGTCGTGCGCCACCTGCCGGTGCCCACTCTGGTGGTCCGGCAGTCGGCGGAGCATCCCTACCGGCGCATCCTGGTCGCCACCGATTTTTCCGCCTGTGCCCGCGCCGCCCTGCAGCGCGTAGCGGACTGGTTCCCGGGCGCGGACCTGGAGCTGCTCCATGTCCTCGACACCCAGGCCCTGGAGCAGATGCGTACCGCCGGGGTGGATCCGCGCTGGGTGGAGCGGCGCTACGAGCAGCTGCGCACCGAAGCCGAGTCCCGTCTACGTGAGGAACTGCTCGCCTGCAGGGTCGATCCGGATGAGGTGACGATGACGCTGTTGGCGGGCCATCCGGCGGAGTTCTTGCTCGAGCGCGTGCGGACCCGCCAGCCCCAGCTGGTGGCCATGGGCAATCACGGCCGCGGACGCTGGGGCAATCTGCTGCTCGGCAGCGTGGCCAGCCGCGTGCTGCACCAGATCGACACGGACCTGCTACTGGTCCGTGCCGGGGAGGGCTGAGGACGCCCCGGGCATGCCGCTGCGGTGGCGGTCCGCAACCTTCCCGACTGCGCGGAGGTTTCATGGTGGAGGACGAAGGGGACGCGGCCCCCGGGGCCGCGCAGGAGCCGGCTGGACGCTGGCATGCCAGAGAGGCCGAGCAGGTTGCCGAGCACTTCGGCTCGGGGCCGCAGGGCTTGGCGGTCGACGAGGTCCAGGCGCGTCTGCAGCGCCACGGCCCCAACCGGCTGCAGCCGCCCGAGCGGGCCGGCCCGGTGGTGCGCTTCCTGCGCCACTTCCACAACATCCTGATCTACATCCTGATCGCCGCTGCGCTGGGCACCGCGCTGCTCGGCCACTGGGTCGATACCGGGGTGATCCTGGCGGTGGTGCTGATCAACACCCTCATCGGCTTCCTCCAGGAGGGCAAGGCGGAGCGCGCCCTGGATGCCATCCGCCAGATGCTCTCGCCCCAGGCGGTGGTGGTCCGCGGCGGCGAGCGCCAGGAGGTCGACGCCGCCGAGATCGTCCCCGGCGACGTCGTCTTCCTCCAGGCCGGTGACAAGGTGCCCGCCGACCTGCGTCTGCTCAACGCCAAGAACCTGCGCATCGACGAGGCGGTGCTCACCGGTGAGTCGGTGCCGGTGGAGAAGGGCACCGAGGCGGTGGATGCCGGTGCGGATCTCGGCGACCGGCGGGGGATGGCCTACTCCGGCACCCTGGTGACCTTCGGCCGGGGGCTCGGCGTGGTGGTGGCCACCGGGGCGGAAACCGAGGTCGGGCGCATCTCGCAGATGCTCGGCGAGGTGCACAGCCTGCAGACGCCGCTGATCCGACAGACCGAGCAGTTCGGCCGCTGGCTGGCGGCGATCATCGTGGTGGTGGCGGCCTTCACCTTCGCCTTCGGCTACTGGGTGCGGGACTACCCGCTCGACGAGATGTTCCTGGCCGCGGCCAGCCTGGCGGTCTCCACCATCCCCGAGGGTCTGCCGGCGATCCTGACCATCGCCCTGGCCATCGGCTTGCAGAAGATGGCCCGGCGCAACGCCATTATCCGGCGCCTGCCCGCGGTGGAGACCCTCGGCTCGGTCTCGACCATCTGCTCGGACAAGACCGGCACGCTCACCCGCAACGAGATGACCGTGGCCACCCTGGTCAGTGGCGAGCGGCAGCTGCGGGTCGATGGCGTCGGTTATGCCCCCCACGGCGGGTTCTGCGAGGGGCACGAGGAGGTGTTCCCCGACCGCGACCCGGTCTTCCACCAGGCCCTGCTCTGCGCCCTGCTGTGCAACGACGCGGAGCACTTCGAGCGCGACGGCGAGTGGCGTCTGCGCGGCGACCCCACCGAGGGGTCGCTGGTGGTGGCCGCACGCAAGGCCGGCTACGATCCGGTGGCCGAGGCGGAGCAGCGCCCGCGCGTGGACGTCATCCCGTTTGAGTCGGATCACAAATACATGGCGACCCTGCACTCTGACCATCACGGATGGCAGGGGATCTATCTCAAGGGCAGTCCGGAGCGGCTGCTCGAGCTCTGCAGTCACGAGCAGACCACCGCGGGGGCGCAGCCGCTGGAGCGGGCCCGGTGGGAGTCGGCCATGGACGAGGTGGCCGCTCGCGGTGAGCGCCTGCTGGCCCTGGCCGTGCGGGAGGTCGAGCCCCATCAGCAGGAGCTGACCTACGAGCAGGTGGAGGCGGGGGGATTCACCCTGCTGGCGCTGGTCGGCATCATCGACCCGCCCCGCGAGGAGGCCATCGAGGCGGTTGCCCGTGCCCAGGGGGCGGGGATCCGGGTGAAGATGATCACCGGGGATCACCTGGCCACCGCGCGGGCCATCGGCCGGCAGCTGGGGATCGGGCAGGGGGCGGCGGTCTCCGGCCAGGAGATCGACGGCATGGACGACGCGACGCTGCAGGAGACGGTACGCCGCGTCGATGTCTTTGCCCGCACCACGCCGGAGCACAAGCTGCGCTTGGTTCAGGCCCTGCAGGCCGAAGGTGGCATCTGTGCCATGACCGGCGACGGGGTCAACGATGCGCCGGCGCTCAAGCGCGCCGACGTCGGCGTGGCCATGGGCAACAAGGGCACCGAGGCGGCCAAGGAGGCCTCGGAGATGGTCCTGGCCGACGACAACTTCGCCTCCATCACGCACGCGGTGGAGGAGGGCCGCGCCGTCTACGACAACATCCGCAAGGCGATCCTGCACATGCTGCCCACCAACGCCGGGCAGTCGCTGACCATCATGATGGCGATCCTGATGGGGCTGGCCCTGCCGCTGACCCCGGTGCAGGTGCTCTGGGTGAACATGGTCACCTCGGTGACGCTGGCCATGGCGCTCGCCTTCGAGCCCGCCGAGCCGGGGGTGATGGGGCGGCCGCCGCGGGATCCGAAGGCGCCGCTGCTCTCCGGCTTCATGCTCTGGCGTATCCCGTTTGTGGCGCTGCTGCTGTGGCTGGGGACCTTCGGCCACTTCGTGTGGATGGAGGAGGTGGTCGGCGCCAGCGATGAGCTGGCCCGGACCGTGGCTATCAACACCCTGGTCGCCGGCCAGGCGTTCTATCTGCTCAACCTGCGCCTGATCTACGACCCGATCTGGCGGGGCTGGGCGTTGTTCCGCTCGCAGGCGATGTGGATCGCCATCGGCGTGCTCATCCTGCTCCAGATTGCCTTCACCTACGCCCCGGTCATGCACGCGCTCTTCGGCACCACGCCGATTGGGCCCCAGGACTGGGCGCGCATCTTGCTCTTCGGGCTGGCGGTGTTCGTGATCGTGGAGTTGGAGAAGGCCGTCGTCCGCC